>JAFGRN010000040.1 GCA_016935115.1 Candidatus Omnitrophota bacterium
ACCGTGAATACCATGCCCGCGGCGGTAATGCCTTCGCTCATCGCGGAAATGGTAGGTTTTTCATGCACATCAATTCCGACTCCGTGGCCTAATGAATGGCCGAAATATTTCCCGAAACCTTCCCTCTCTATATGTCCGCGGCCCGCGGCATCGATATCGCTCAACTTGGCGCCCGGCCGCACGGCCGCTATCGCCTTTTCCCGGGCGGCCATCACAATACTCAGCACTTTCCTGTACCTGTTTTTTACGCGCCCTACTTCTACCATGCGCGTCAAATCGGAGCAGTAATTGCCGAGCCTCGCGCCCATATCCACCATTACAAAACTGTTCTTGCCTATGCGCGTATCGCCGGGCACTGCGTGCGGCTTTGACGCATTCTTTCCTGCGGCAATTATCGGGTCGAAAGCCGCTCTTGCTCCGGCCTCCAGGTACATTGATTCAATCTTTCTCGCGATCGACCTTTCGGAAACACCGGGCCTGACCTTTCCGGCAATCAAACCGAATATTTTGCGGTTCAGCCGCACAGACTCCTTTATCATGGCTATTTCGTCGGGGTCTTTTATCGATCTCAGCGCCTCCACCATATCGATGCAGGGAACGAACTTTGCCGCTCCGGCAAGCCTTGTAAGTTTCGCAGCCACCCCGTACGACAGGTCCATAGCCTCGAAGCCTATCCTCTTCAGCCGGGACTTTTTCGCTATCCCGGAAATGGCCTCGTAAGCGGACCTCTTCATCAGGCCTATATCGAAATCCGCGACCGTATTTTTGGCCTCTTCAATATAGCGCGAATCCGTAATGAAATGGTTTTCCCGCCGCGTAATAAGCAGCATGGAATCGTGCCCGGTAAAGCCGCTCAGGTACGAAACATTGCTTCCGCCGGTCACGAGAAGAGCGTCGAGGCCGCGGGCCATGATCCCATCTTTTAAAAGAGCAAGCCTTCTTTTGAAGTCAAAACACTTCATTATTTACCCAAAAGGCCTATAGCCGCTTCAAGCCCCAGGAGATAGCTGGCCTTTCCGAATCCGGAGACCTGGCCTTTTGCCACGGGCGCTATCAATGACGTATGGCGGAACTCCTCCCTGCCGTAGATATTCGACAGGTGGACTTCAACTGTCGGTATGCTTACCGCGCTTATCGCGTCCCTGATCGCTACGCTGGTATGCGTATATGCGGCAGGGTTTATCAGTATCGCGCCGAACTTTCCCCGCGCGGCGCCTATAGCCTCCACGATCTCGCCCTCATGGTTTGACTGAAGGATCTCGAGCGCCACCTTCTTCGATGCGGCCAGGTCCTTGAGCTCGCGGTTTATCTCATCGATCGTGACCTTGCCGTAGAGATCGACTTCTCTGGTTCCCAGCAGCTGCAGGTTCGGCCCGTGTATAACAAGTATATTGCGCATAACTAGACCCCTTTTCCAGTATTATCGGATAATTCTGCCTCGTCGATCAGCATTATCGGTATGCCGTCTTTTATGGGATAGCGCCGGAGGCATTTGGCGCATACGATCTTTTCTCCTTCAAGCCTGACGCCCGCCTTGCAGGCGGGGCACGCTAATATATCGAGTAATTGTTTGTCTATCATGCTATTCCGCCCTCCTTCTCTATCTCTTTCAATTTCATCCTGAACTGCGGGCTGACGGCATAGATGAGCCCGCCGATCACGCTCGTCATCAGTAAGATCACCAGCATCAGTATGCTTATTGCCACAGCATTCCCGCGGCCTATCGTGGGCCCGAAAAGGACAACCGTCGCCCCTTCCCTTACACCAAGGCCGTTTATGGACGGCAATAGGCTCATCATGCTTACTATGGGCATCTTCAGGAAGAGTTCGAAGGCCGGTATGCGCGAGCCGATACTCAAGGCAAGGAATCCGAAACATGTGAAGTAAAACAACTGGCTGACCACTGATATCAGGAATGTCATCAGCATGAGCCCTGGCCTGTGGCGGTACCTGTTCACGGTATCGTATAGCTTCTTCAATTTGCTTTCCAGCGGTTTCACCAGCTTTGTAAGGGCCGAGAATCTCCTGGCAAAGCTCTTATTGGCCAGAAACAGGATTCCGAAAAAAGCCGTCGCGGTAATTGCGTATATGGCAAAAGAGACTCTCTCATCGACCACATTGGAACCGGCGAATAACAGGGCGCAGAATGCCATGAATACCATGGTTACCAGGCCCACCGCCCTGTCGACAAATATCGCCGTGTAGGATCCGACGGTATCGCTGCTGTGCTTGGAGAGGTAGTGCGCCTTTATGACATCGCCTCCTATGGAGGTAGGCAGGAAATTATTGAAGAAATAGCCTATAAATGCTAAGGATATCGTTTCCCGGAAGTTTATGGTAATGCCCTGGGCTTCTATCAGCAGCTTCATCCTGAAGCTGGCTATGGCAAGGGCCATGGTGAACATCACAAATGCCATGGCAAAGACAGCCGGATGCGTGCCCTGCAGGGCGCTTACGATGGATCCGTATTTGCCCCGCATCATATATAGTAATATCGCTATAAGCAGGACGCTTACACCCGTCCTGACATAAATACCGGTATGACTTTTCATGGGTAAACAATGTAACACAAAGACGGGGGTAAGTAAAGGATTTTATGAAGGGTTTTTATGCTCCAGCGCGGAGATGTGCGATTCGAGCTTCGTTATCGCGCCGCGCGCCTCATTATTGTGCTTGGAGTGGGCATTCTCCACATGTGATATTATTATGTTGTATATATTCATAAACCGTCCGTAATCGTTCCTGAGGGCGGTGACCTTGCTAAGTATATCCCTCGCATTCTCTTCTATCTTAAGCGCTTTCATGCCCTGGAGTATCGTCATGAGGTACGGATATATAGTCTGGGGCGATGTCGGATAGACCCGTTTGCTGAGGGCATAGTCTATGAGCTTGTTGTCTTCGCCAAAATGGGAGCTCTTGACAAAGGCCTCATAATATACGCCCTCCGACGCTATATACATAAGGGCGAAATCCGTAGTCTTTTCGCCCGGAAGGATATACTTGGACGTCTCGTCTATCCTCTTCTTTACCGCCGCGGAGAACGATCTCCAGTGCGATTTCTTCTCCGTTTCATTATCCGCGGCCAGCATACGGTTGAAGTCTTCCAGCGACAGCTTCGAATCTATCGGGACGATGTATTCTTTGAACTTTACGGCAAAGTCGACCGTGCCGGAGCTAAGGCGGACCTGCGTCCTGTACATGTCGTCGGAGAGGACGTCATGGAGAGCTTTTTCGAGGAGCCTCTCTCCGGCGGAACCGGCGCCTTTAGGCATTGCGAACATATTCCGCAGGCTTGTAACCTCTTTCATTACGTCGCTTATCTGCTGCGCCTTCTGGCCGAGGACCCCCATGCGCTCATTAAGGCTCTCGATAGTGCTCGAGGCCTGCCTGCGCATCTCGTCGGTAATAGGCATCTTCTCGGATAGGCCGAGGACGGCCGCCGAGATGTCCCTTATCCGTATTATCAGGTAAAAGACGGCAAGGGCCAGGGCCGCGAGGGCCATGAGGAGCAGCATGTTTATCATTATCTCATCCGTTTCATATCTTGAGGTCCTTCTTTATCCTTCCGACAGCCGCTTCCGCCGCCTCTATGCCGTGAGCCACTATCTCCCGCCCTTTCTCGAAAGCGGCCTGGTCGATATTGGGAAGGAATACCTTTATAATGGAATCCGCGTCGCGTGACTGGTAGTGGTTCAGCTCCTCGCCCATTATCTGGAATGACTGCACTATCATCTGGAAGATATTATCGACTTTGCCTTTTCTTACGCAGAATCCGACATCCACGGCGATTATATAGTCCGCCCCGAGCGACCGGGCGATCTTCGTAGGAACACTGTGCTTTATGCCTCCGTCGCAGAGGAGCCGGCCGTCTATCCTTACGGGATTGAAGATGCCGGGCCACGAACAGCTGGCGCGCACCACTTTCGTCAGGTTTCCCTTCCTGAATATGACCTCTTCGCCAGTTTCGATATCATTGGTGACTATCGCCAGCGGGATCCTGCAGTCTTCAAATTGCTTATCGTCGACGAGAGCCTTTATATTCGCCTCGAGCTTATCTCCGGCAAGAAGTCCCATCTTCGGCATCGTGGGATCGAGCAGCCTCTTGGTGACGAATTTATATGCATGGTCCTCCATTACGGAGATGGGCATACCTACCGAATAGGCCGCGCCTATCATCGCGCCCATGCTTGTGCCCACTATCATGTCGATGGGTATCTTCTCCCTTTCGAGCACTTTCAATACGCCGACATGCGCGACCCCGCGCGCCGAGCCGCCGCCGAGGACAAGCGTCACCTTCCGCCGTGGTGATTTCAGGAAATCGAACATAGCGCTAAAACTCCTATAGGATTATGATACCAGCGTAACCGACGACCGACGAGTAATCCCCCGTCGCGTCGCCGCTCGTCCTGTAATCTACAAGCCGCGCGCTCTTCGCGCCGAGCTCTTTGGCCGCCGCCAGCATTATTGCCGCGGGGGCATAGCCGCACATCGATATATCCATTTCTGCAACCTTCCTGATGAGGGACTTCTCGTCAAGCCTCAATATCGCGCCGATCGCGGCAGAATCCTTCTCTTTTGCGCTTGAGGCCGATTCATAATGGGTCATATCGCTCGACGCGATGATGGCAACATCTTTTTCGGCCCTCAGGCCTTTTACCGATGCCGCTATCGCCGCGCCTATCTCCCCGTAGGCCCCGGGATCCGCATAAGCCGCGCATATCGGCACTATCGCAAAATCTTTCTGCAGGATCTGCAGAAAAGGAAGCTGGACTTCTATGGAATGTTCGTGCTCATGCGCCGCGCCGTCATACTTTATATAAGGGCAATCCTTCTCTATCCTGTCCGCAAGATGGCTGTCGATCCTGACGCTGCCAAGAAGCGTGTTCCAAGCCTCATTTGTGTCTATCGCAAAATTCGCCCCGAGCCCGGTATGGTTCGGGCCCAGGATGATATAGGTCCTCTTCGGTTTTATCAAAGAGAGCGTGGCTCCGGCTACCTTTCCGGAATAGGCATATCCCGCGTGAGGCGATACGGCCCCTATAACATTCTTCTTATCGGCATTTGCGTCGATAAGGGCCCCGACATCCCTCTTAAGCGCTTCTTTCGAGCCGGGATAGAATTGCCCCGCGACAACAGGATTCCTTACCACTGGCGCACCTTCAGATATTATCAAAAATACCGCGCAGATAAATGACGCTCTCGCGGATATCATCGGCCGATGCCGGCTGATGCACTTCGAGCACCATGATCGTTTCGGGCTTAAGATAAGGCCTGACCACATTAAAGTCGAATGTGCCGCGCCCGGGCGGCCTGTGATCGTTTATCGGGCCTATTATATCATGCAGGTGGACCCCGAGCAAGCGGCCGGCGAATTTATCGAGCAGGGTCTTGTGATGGCAGATCCCCAGCCTGTCAAAGACTTCGGCATGCCCTACGTCGTGCCAGTAGAAAAGCTCGTCGGGCGGAAATTGGCCGAAGATCATCTCGAACTCGTCCATCACCGGTATCTCACGGTAGTAATACCTGTTTTCCAGGCCCAATTTTATGCCGGCTTTTTTCGCGTAAGGCACCAGTTCTCTCATGCTCTTTACGGCATTAGCGAGATGTATTTCTCTCGCCGCGCTTCTTTCGGCAAACATCCTCTCCCTCATATCGACAAAATCCTTATTATCGTTGACCAGGGCGGCAAGTTCGCGTATGCGGTCTTTTATATCAACCTTTCCGGAGTGTATCACGACCGCTTTGGCGGCAAGCCGCGCGGCGCAGTCTATGGTAGCCATGGCGGCCGCTACCGCGCTTGAGCGCTCCTTATCGTCGTTCGATGCCAGTGAATAGTAGTCAGGGGACGCTTTCCGCGGTTCTATCTCGGCCGGCAGGGGGCACATATTATGCAGGCTGGAGACTCTTATGACGCCGGCTTCTTTCAGCGCCAGCACATCATCCACCATGGCGGCGGTAAGGGCAAAGTTGAGTTCTACGGAATCGAAACCGAGCGACTTTATTTCATTGATCATCGTGACGCCGCTCGTATGTTTTGATGAGTTCCAGGATGTGGAGAGGCTCAGCATGCTTACTCCGGCGAGACTGTGACTTCCGCGCTCTTCGCGGGATCCAGATATGTATCGGCCGCTCTCCTGACATCATCTTTTGTGACGTTGTCTATAGCCTTGTCATATCCGTAAAGATTGCCGTAGCCCAGGCCGCGAAGCTCATCGAGGGCAAAATTAATGGAGTAGAATCCGTTGTCCTGCATAGATATGCGGTACCGCGTGGAGAGCTCCTTCTTCGCGCGCGCCAACTCTTCGTCCGTTATATCCGAACTTCTTAACTTTTCGATCTCGGAGAGGAGGGCCTTCCTGGCGTCCGGAAGACGGTCTTTAGAAGTGGCTATGTAAAACGCGCAGATGCCGGTGTCGGTCCAGAAGTCCGCCCAGCATCCCAGCATATAACCGAGCGACATCCTGTCCCGAAGCTCTTCGAATAGCCTGCCCGAAGACCCGCTCATTACCGCGCTGAGCACCTCGAGAGCATACCTGTCAGGGCTCTTCCCGGGCACTGTCCTGAATCCTATAAGCAGGAGGCTCTGTTCCTTATCCATCGTAACCGAAACGCTTCGGGCGGCCATATCAGGCAAATTACCGGCGGATGGGGCCGTAAAGGGTTTTTCCTTAAGCCTTGAGAAACGAGCCTTTATCTTATCTATGGCCTTTCCGGGATCCACGTCTCCCGATACGGCGATCACCATATTATTCGGTACACAGTACTTTTGATAGAAAGCCTCTATCTCATCCCGTCTTATTGACGCTACCTGCGCGATCTCTCCTCCGGTACGCATACCGTAGGCCGATTTTCCGAATAACTCTTTCCTGAGCCTGTTGATGCCGGTATTTAATATGTCATCGTCTTCCGCCCTTATCGAGGCAATAACCAGCGCCTTCTCCTTCCCTATCTCTTCTTCGGAGAATACCGCGTTTACCAGCACATCGCTCATTATATCAAGCGCAAGGTCGAGGTCCGGTTTCAGGACGGATACGGTAATGCCGAATGTATTAAGGCCGCTGAACGACCCTATACCGCCGCCGGCCTCTTCTATTGCGCCGATTATGCGGCCGCTGTCGGGCCTGGATCTTGTCCCTTTAAGCATAAGGTTCGACATCAGGCCGGATATGCCGTTATTGAATTCATTCTCCGCGCTCGATCCGCCCAGCATGGCCGCCGTTATCGAGGCCATGGGCACCTTCTTATCCTGCCGCGCGAATATCTTAAGGCCGTTGGCAAGAACCGCGCTCTTTACTTCCGCGCCGGAAGGCGGCGCCTGCGGCGCCCGAGAAATAGCTTCCTCGGCCGGCGAATCCAGAGGAGGAGTCACTCTCGCGGTAGTGCAGTTGTCGAATCGCAGATATTTTTTCGCGGCGTTCATGATATCGCCCTTGGTCACGCCGGAGACTCCCTTTATGTACCGCCGGTGGAATTTCTCCGATCCTGTCAGGACATAACTCGTCGATATATCATTGGCCTGGCCGTCTATTGTCGCCAGCGTCGCTATGTAATCCGACAGGACATTCCGCTTTGCGGCATTAAGCTCTTTGTCATCAACCGGTACTTTACGAAGCCGTTCTATCTCTTTCATTATTGAGCCTTCGGCGGCGGCCATCTTATCCCTGTCGAGCACAGCCGTTATCACGAACAGCCCTGGGTCCACAGGCGTATAGTTCCAGGCCGATATATCATGCACCAGTTTTTTATCCTTGCGCAAAACCCTGCTCAATCTTGAATTATCGCCGCGGCCGAGGATCATCGACAGCACATCCATGGCAAAGAGATCCTCGCTAAGTATGCCCGTAGAATGAAATCCCATAGCAAGATACGCGAGGCTGATCTCCATCTCATCCTCCGCCTCGCGCGGCTGGATCTGGGCCGGCTCGATAACAGTGGCATCGGTTATGCCGTAATCGGCGGGCCTGAAATCCCCGAACTCTTTTTCTACGGCGCTGACGGCATCGGCCTCGTCGATACCGCCGACCACTGTCACCACCATGCGGTTCGGGACATATCTGGTATTATAATATTTTAGCAGGTCTTCCCTGGTAAGCGAGCCGAATTTTGCCTCATAACCGGCTGTAGGGAATTTATATGCGTGCCTCATATACGCGGTCTCATTGAGGAGGCGTCCCAGTCTGCCGGCCGGATCGTCATTGAGCATCTTTATCTCTTTCAGTATAACCTCTTTCTCTTTCGTCAGCTCGTCGGGATCGATCGTTGAGTTCAGCAGCATATCCTTCAGTATTGCCAGGGCTTGCGGAAGATATTCAGGCGGGAGGATTATATAGTAATCGGTAAGGTTGTGGGAGACAGATCCGTTTATTATGCCGCCGTATGATTTTACCTCCCTCTCGATATCGCCGACCTTCCTGGACGAAGTGCCCTTGAATACCATATGTTCCAGAAGATGCGATATGCCGGAGCCGAGGTATTGGCCTTCCAGCGCGGATCCGCACCTTATCTTTATGTCTATCGTGACAAGATTATCGGGAAGGCTCTTTTTGGCTAAAATAACGAGGCCGTTATCCAGCACTTTCCTGGAAACGGCCTCATCTTTAATCTCTATCGTGTCCCGGCCCGCGCCGAATGCCGTTGCCACGGCGATCGACAGCAGGAATACCGCTAAAATAAAACGCTTAGCGGATACTACCACGCCATCTTTCTCTTGCGGCGCTTGCGCTCGCTCGGTTTTTCGTAATGTTTCCTTGCCTTGAGCGTCTTAAGTATTCCTTCTATCTCTATCTTTTTTTTGAAACGTCTAAGCGCCTTCTCCAGCGGCTCGTTCTCGCCAACGGTGATCTTAGGCATTATCTTCTCTCACCCCTTCTTCATGATTTTTGCATATTTTATCAGTCGCGACGGCCGTTGTCAAGGCCTAAAGATCTGCCCGCGCGCGGCCCCTATTAATACGCTATTTTGTGCTTATGTTTTTTTTCTTTTTTATAGAGCCCTGCCGCGGCAAGCAGTTTTTTAAAGCCGATTTCCGCTTCTTTTGTCGCGAATTTATTATAGCGCAGGGCATTTATGACGAAGTATCGCGAAAGTTTCCGCCGCCTCCTCAGCGCTTCGGCGTAAATATTCAATTGCATGCGGGAATTCTCCGCCGTATAGATCTTCCAGTTATAATCGCTAAGCCAGAAATCATCATCTATAAAGTTTTCTTTTTTCGCGTGTTCATACAGCCGGGTTCCCGGGAATACCATAAGCCCCGGGCTTACGCTTACTCTTGAAGGCCTGATCCTGTTTAAAAAATCCACTGTTTCATTGACCGTTTCCCATGTCTCTCCGATACATCCGGCAATTATGAATATGTCGGCCTGGATGCCGGAATCCACCGTAAGCTGTATAGATTTAACCGCCCGGTCCATATTTACGCTCTTATGCATTATCTTCAGCAGCCTTGGGGACGCCGTCTCTATCCCGAAACTGATCTTGTAGCATCCCGCCGATCTCATCGACCTTAAAAGCTTCTCATTTATGCAATCTACCCGCGTCACGGCATCAAAAAATATCTTCAGCTTCCTTCTTGTGACTTCGTCGCACAATTCTATGGCCGCTTCCGTGTCGGCCGAGAAACAATCATCATTGAAATGGAAGTGCCTTATCCCGTATTTTTTGTTAAGGAGCTCTATCTCATCGGCCGTATTCTTCGGCGAACGGTGCCGCCAGCGGTCCCATGTCAGTTTATTGGAGCAGAAGTTGCAGTTGCCGACGCAGCCTCTCGAAAAGACCAAAAACGCGCAAGGCTCGGCGTCAAGGTTGACGCCCTCAAAGATCCCGCGGTCATCGGTCAGGTATTTCCTGGCGTCAATAAGGTCCCATGCCGGAAACGGTATAGCGTCGAGGTCTTCTATATTGGGCCTCTTTGCGTTCAGTACCGGTTTGGCGCCCTTCCTGAAACCGAGGCCGGGAATATTTTCCGGACCGATGCCGTTGCAGATATCCGGCAGCAAAAAATCGCTCTCACCCATCGCGACCATATCGATGAACGGGTAATTCTCAAGCAGGTGCCGCCCCATGACTGTGGGATGCGCTCCGCCGAATAAGATTTTTGTCTCCGGGTGCGCCTTCTTCAGGGTTTCCGCCGTCTTTAAGGCTTTTGATCGCGCGTAAGTGGGGCATGTAATTCCTATGATGGTCGGCCTGAACTCCATCGCCTTTTTCAGGATGGCGTCACCGCCGCCTATACAGCCGTCCACGACTTTTACAGGCACATTATGCCGCTGTAAAACTCCGGCGCAATAGAGTATTCCGAGCGGAGGCGATGAATAGGATCCCCTGCCGCTGCCGGGCGGATTTATTAACAAAACTTTTTCGTGTTTTTCGGACATGGTATATTGGTATTATGAAAGCATCCTGAACAGGGCTCCCACCATTTTAAAACGGCAATACTCCATAAACCGGCGGGGATATTTTATGGCGTGAACAAAGCTCATCTTCGGATAATTTTTTATCGGCCATCCTTTAGCATCCGTCAGCTTGAGGCTCATTCCTCCATCCAGAGTGAGTGTCGAGCCTGTCATCCAGCCCGACCTGACTATGAAGGATACGGCCTCGGCAACGTCCTGCGCCGTTCCGAACCTGCCCAGCGGGATCTCCCCCAGCAATTCGGGAGATTCCCTGGAGCCCCTCTTTTCACCGGCTATGTGGCCCAGCCGTAAACAATTTACCCTGATATGCGGGGACCATAAGGCCATATCGCGCATCAGCGCTTCCTGTTCACGCTTGCTTTCAGCGTAGGCGCCGTCGTGCGTAAGGTGCCATACGGAGGATAATCCCACGAATACGCCTTTCCGGGCAATGAGCCTGGATTTAACGGCATCCCATATTTTTAAGAGCGGCGCCGGGCCGACTTCCGAAACATGGATTACAGCATCGAGCTCCGGTATTTCGCCGAAGTCAATGTCAGTTTTTTTCAGGTCGAATCCTTTACAGCGGCACCATCCTGTAATATTGAATCCCTCGGAAGCCAAGAGGGCCGTTACGGCGCTTCCTATGGGCGAACAAGATCCGGTAATGATCGCGTTTTTCATGCGATTATTATATCAAATGATAGGACAACATCGCCATATTTAATTTATATGTTTATCCTTTTGTGCCGCCTGTCATGTCCCATCTGACATTGTGTTCGGAGAGGATCAGGCCCGCCTTGACTCCTTTAAGGTCATGATCAAAAACTTCCCTTTCAAATTTACCCCTGGCAAGGGCTGTTACAATAGCGCGTGAATGATTCTTTTTTTCAAGAAGCTCCCTTATTTCTTCTACCAGCTCCCTGCTATGAAGATCCACAAGGTATCTGCGCTCGGGGCTGTGCTTTATCCAAATCAGTACTTTCATCATAGACCGCCTTTTCTTTTATACTATTTATCTATATTTAAGTATATCACAAATAGTGATAATGTCAATAGCGCCGCAAAAAAATATCACACTGTGTGTTGTCTTTATCCGAATTTGTGCTATACTATAAGTATGAACTTCGGAGAAAATTTAAAGAAGATACGCGAAGAAAGAAACCTCTCCCAGCAGGAGCTTGCCAAAAAACTGGAAGTTGCCCAGTCGACTATTGCCATGTGGGAGGCGAGCCATCGTACGCCAAAACTGGGCGAGATCGATCGTCTCGCGAGAATACTTAATATAACCGTAAACCGCCTGCTGGGACAGCCAAAGGAACAGAAGCTGGAGGTCCTGAAAAACGAGATCTATATCGATGGCGATAAAGTAAGCGAGCTCGATGCTACGGATGTCGATGGGATTATCGAGTACATAAACGCGATAAAGAAAAAGAAAGGCTCTCTTCCGCAGACCCCTCCCGCCAAAATGGGTTCCGGCTCTAAGAAGGTGTTGATAATAGACGATGAGCAGGAACTGTGCGAGATGTTGTATTCTTTCCTCATACCTCACAATTATAAGGTCTTCCTGGCATTTAACGGGCAGATGGGCCTTGAATATTTTGAAGAGATCAAGCCGGACATAGTACTGTTAGATCTCAAGATGCCCGACATAGACGGCATAGAGGTCTTAAAGATAATCCGCAAGGTCAGCAATGTCCCCGTCGTGATCATCACAGGCCACCCGCAGGACGTATCCGATATTCATCTGGCGGACCTGGAGATAGGCGGTTTTATAGAAAAACCCGTAAGTTTACAGGCCATATTAAACACATTAAAATATCTGGTGGGTGAATAAATGAAAGAGAGACGCAAATATAAGAGGGCCGGGAAATATTTCGCCGTAAACATCGTGGCATGCGATATGGACGGAAAGCACCTTCAGTTTGACAATCTAAAGGCAAACCCGAAATTCTGCGACGAGTCCGGGCTCGACTTCACGCCTGACGGCGTAAAGATAATGTGTTCCAAACCCCTGCCCAAAGAATCCAAGATCCAGATGAAGATGCTCATACCGGATGAATCGGGCCTGAACCTTATCAGGGCTACCGGCACCATAAGGTGGATCAAACAAGTTAAGGGAAAATATAAAAAATATCTGATCCTCGGAGTTCACTTCAGAGACCTTCCGGAAGACGAAAAAGATAAGCTTATAAGGCTCTGGAAAAAGTACAGTTAGTAAGCTATCGCGGGTATTTCAGAAGCTTCCCGTTTTAGATTCCGGTATAACTCCGTAATTTTCTCCAGAATGCATCGCATTTAATCGGAACGGCGGAATAACTTTTAGCAAAAAAGTAGATCTCCTTATCGGATGAGACTACCCTTATATTCCGCCTCTGCTTCTCCGGAGTATTTTCTATGAACTTCTTTATATACCTGTCAGCATCCCGGGATGGGACTATCTTCAATTTGAGGGTATTTTCATAATGCATGTCAAGGTACTCGTGGGTGCTGTCGAATACCAGTACTATGGGGTCATTGTGGCTCTCCTGGAAATCGTTAAGGCAGGATATGAGAGCCTTCGCTGACTCCAGGGACTCTGTTTCATCGTCGCTTATATCTGAACTATGGTCGCGTATAAGGTTCCAGCCGTCTATTATTATCGGCATATACCGGCAATCACTTTAACATTTCCTGAATATGGTTAAGCTCCCCCAGGATCAGGTTATATAGATCTACGGAGACCTTTACCAGCCAGGCGGTTAGCGCTATTATAAGTATCGTAAAGAGCACTTTGTATATCTTATTAAGCGAAGGGCTCAACCAGACGAGCGGGAGCGCCAGCGGCCCGGCCGCGAATATCGCCGCTATGATAACGGCCGGATGAAAATACCATTTAACTTTTTGCTGATTGTTCCCTGAGGGCTGCATCGATATCCCCTTTCTTCGCGAGTCCCAGCTCCATGGCCACCTCCCCCAGCGGGATGCCCCGCCTCCAGTGCGCAATCAGGGCGTCGTCGAGTTTTTCGGCCGTCATGACGCCCCGTTCGAGCAATACCTGCCCGAGCGGCCTGAACGCGTCGGACGGTTCGCAGCGTATTCTGTGCAGGCGCGGAAGGCGCTTCCCGCCGCCGGGGCCGGCCCTCCTGTCGGCCATGAACTTCGATCCCTCGAAGCCCTTAAGGTAGCGTTTTATTTCGGCGATCCTTTCGTTGATCTCGATCACGTTCCTGAACTGCCCGTAGCGGTTACTGCTTACTACGGCTATTGAAACGCTGACCAGGGGCACATTCCTAACCACACGGTCGCGGCCGCGGGCCACTATATATCCGCGCTCCCTGTCCTCTTTCGTGTAATGAAAAGGCACCAGTTTATTGAAAGTCGCTATGAAATTATCGCAGATCGCCTCCATCCTGTCCGGAGTGGTGATAAAGGCAAAGTCATCACCGCCTATATGGCCGATAAAATCATTATGGTTGCCGTGCGCCAGTATAGTCGAGTAGAGTATATACGCGGTCTGCATTATGATCCTGTCACCCTTCACGTACCCGTAAGTATCATTATAGTACTTGAAGTGGTCGAGATCGAGGTACCCGAACGAGAAAGGCACCGCGCTCTTCAGCCTGCCGCGGAGATTCTCCTCGATGAGCTTTCCGCCGGGCAGTCCTGTGAGGGGCGTGGAATAGAAGCTGTACTGCAGGCGTTTTATGGCCATCTCGACGCGCACCCTGAGATCGAGAGGATCCGGCGGTTTTATGAGATAATCATCGACGCCCTGTTTTATATTAAGGAGCTGGTTCCTGAGCTGGCGTTTATCGATGAGCGTTATGACCGGTATGCAGGATGTGATAAAGTCGTCTTTAAGAAGCTCGCATATCTCCAGGTCCGTGCGCCTGGCCGCGTGGACATCGATCACTATCACGTCCGGCGACAGCCTCTTTATGGGGGCTATATCCCCGGAGGCCGCTTCCGACAGTATGACCTCATATCCCCATCCGTCGAAGCAGAACTTCAGGACTTCCCTCAGATTGGCATCGGACGATATTATAAGTATCTTCATTTCAGAATCTGACTACCGGCGCGGCCGCGGCCTTCTCGTCGGCGCGGAAGTACTCATTGGCCGGTTTATACCCGAAGAAGGATGCCACTATATTACCGGGAAACCTGCGCACAGTTACATTAAAGTCCATTACAGCGTCATTATACCTCATTCGCTCCACAGCTATGCGGTTCTCCGCTCCCGCCAGCTCATCCATCAGCTTCAGGAATGTCCCGTCAGCCTTTAGCTGGGGGTAATTCTCCGCGACAGCGATCAGCCTGCCGAGGGCGGAATCCATAGCCGATGCGGCGGATACTTTATCGTCGCGGGTCCTGGCGGACGCCCATTGCGAACGGGCCTTCGTTACGTCTTCGAATACGGTCTTTTCGTGTTCGGCATAACCTTTTACGCTATTCACCAGATTCGGTATGAGGTCGTATCTCCTCTGGAGCTGATTCTCGACCTGTGCCCACCTGGAAGTTATGTTTTCATCCTTGGAGACTATGGAATTATAGATCCCGACGCATCCGAGAATAACCAGGATCACAACTGCTGCCAGCGCCGCCATTACAATCAAAAAGTTCTTCATATACATGCCTCCTTTATTATTTTTCGTATCCCACCCGTAATTAAAAACCGCCGCCGGCTCCTCCGCCTCCGCCACCGCCTCCGCCAAAACCACCGCCTCCTCCGAATCCTCCGCCCGAGCCCCAGCCGCTGTGGCTTATTCTCCCGCCGTAAGTCTGGGTGCCGAAATAACTGGAACGCTTATTAGGCGGCAGGTTTCTCCAGTAAATGAGCCTGTATATCATCGACGCTATGTAACTTGCCGCGGCCAGTATCCCCAGAACCGGGGAAATACCGTAAAAGACAGAGGCAAATAACAGCGTAACCGGCAATCCCACATATATGGGCCATGGCAGGTTCCAGATAAAGAAGAAGATGGGGATAAAAAGATACAGGAATATCAGGGCCTGCTTGTCTATTTTTCCGGAGGATCCTGCCGGCTTTACGCCCTTTATCCCTCCTATATCGGCATGCGCGTCCGAAGCGATAATATCTGCGATGGCCGCTACGCCATTATACAGCCCTTCTCCATATTTGCCTTCCTTAAAGAGGGGAACCATGTAAGAACGGCCTATCGATCCGCACTTACCGTCGGGAAGTATTCCCTCGAGGCCGTATCCCGTCTCTATCCTCCACCGCCTCTCTTTGATGGCAAGCAGAAACAGCACCCCGTTGTCCCTGCCCTTCTTCCCTATCTTCCAGCTGTCAAAGATGAGCCTCGCATATCCGGTTTCATCGTGCGGCGCGATCGACTCTACGGTAACTACCGCTATCTCTGCCGTGGTCCCCGCCTCGACCTTATCGACAAGCGCGTTGAGCTTTTCTTCATAATCCGCAGATATGACCCCCGCGAAATCATTGACCCGGCCCCGCGGGGCCGGCACATCCGCGGCAGGCGCGGTCCCGGCTAAGATTGCCAGGGATATTAAGATGGCTGCGAAGATCTTCTTATTCATATATTAGCTATAATTTATCGACAGCCGCCGAAAGTATCTCGAGTTCTTTTACGAGCGCCGCAAGAAGCGCGTCTGCGTCATTGCGCGAGAGCCGCATCTTCTTATTTTTTGCCCAGAGTATCTCGCGAAGTACGGTCGTATCTATGCCGAAAACTTTTTCCGATTCGGACAGGACGGCCTCTTTCGGATAAGGAGGGTTTATCCCCTTCAGCCGGAGAAGGTTTCTCATGATATGTATCGCCGAAGTGAATGTCCTGAAGAGCAGCCGTTCAAGTTCGGCCTGGTTACCGATATCTATATAGCCCTTCCTCACATTTATCAATTTTGACTTGAGCTCGTGTTCACACTGGAACCGCAGGTTCTTCGCGTCGGTCACGAGGCCGCTTATCACATCCTTGCCGTGAAGAACAAGATAATTCTCTTTTATATCCAGGAATTCTATCGGAAAGACGTCAAGCGAGTTTTTTATGAACTCTTCGGTGAAGAATATCGGGGTTATCATGCCGAATTTTGGAGAATTGATTATAGGGCGGATTTTGGAGAGGTTCTTCAATCCCGTATCATCCAGCACTATCATGATATTAAGATTGGAGTACTTATCCGAGAATTCGCCGCTCGAAGCGCTGCCGTAAAGGATCGCGGAGATTAGGCCGTCTCCATAGCAATTTTTGAGCCTGTCTATAAACGCGTCCAGGACGCTTTTTAATTTGACGGGCAATTTCAAACTATCCATCCGGCCCTCCTTCGTTAACGGTTCACAATCTGAGACTCTATTTTAGCTATAAGGCTGGCGACTTCTTTCATCACCGGCCCCGGCAGCATCTTTGCGATCTCGAGGTCCCTCTTGAGGGCTTTTAGCGTGCCGACGAATTTTCTGAGCGTAACGGACCTTCTCTTCTGGCGCGCCTCCTCGGGATCGAGCTCTTCGCGCTGCCTTATGGCGCTCGTCAGGCTCTTCCTTATCTCTCCAGCGTCCTTGCCGGACTCGAACACGTCCCTTTTCAGCGCAGCGTAATCCGCCGGATCGACAACCTTCCTGTCTTTCGCCAGCCTGAGCAGGTTAACGGATTCATAACTCGGCACAGCCACTGCGGGAGAATCCGCCGCCCTGTCTTTTTCGAGATATACCGGCTCTTCTCTCTCCAGGAAATAATAGGACTTCAGGAGCTTCATAGCGGTGGCCTGTTTTATGCCGATCTCTTTGGCCGTATAAGCTTCGAATGTCATATATCCCCAGGTTTTGTATAATTTATCTTTCCATACGGAATAAAGGCACTGCCCGAGCTCTATCCACGAAGTTTTGAAATTCTTCGCGCTCTGGAGCGCCCGATGCCTTACGGACCCTTCTTCGACATTCTCCATCCTGCGCTGTATGCCCTCTATCGATCTGGTCATCTTTGCCATGAGGTCATTATATCCCAATTCGACGTATTTGAAAACTCTTTTGATAAGGTATTGACACAACCCCATGCATGAATTATGATTATTTACATGGTCAAACGGGTGCTGATATCGGCAATGATCTGGATGGCGGGCGTCCTGCTGACCGTTGCCCTGTATCTGGCGATACTGGCAACCGTCGCGCTCTTCCCTTTCGACAGAGAAAGGAGGCGCGCCCATGCCCAATGTTACTGGTGGGGCGGCGCAATGATAGCCGCCAATCCATTCTGGAAGGTCGAAGTCTCCGGCCTGGAGAACATAGACCATAATAAGACCTATGTGATAGTTGCCAACCATCAGAGCCTGGCTGATATCTTCGTGTTATACAAGATAAGGATGCAGTTCAAGTGGGTCGCCAAGGAGAGCCTATTCGGGATCCCTTTTCTTGGCTGGTGCATGGCCCTATGTAAACATATCCGCATTTCGCGCGGAGAGCTCGGAAGCATAAAGCAGGTCTACAGGCAGGCTGCCGGCTGGCTGCGCGGCGGAATGTCGGTAATCTTCTTTCCCGAGGGGACGCGCAGCGAAGACGGCCGCCTGAAGGATTTTATGAATGGCGCGTTCAAGCTTGCCCTGAAGGAAAGAGTACCGATCCTGCCGGTAGCATTGCACGGCACGGCCAGCGTAATATCAAAAGGAAGCCGGTTATTCGGAACAAAAGTGCGCAGCAGCATAGATGTGCTTCCCGCTATAGATGTGTCGGGATATGCCGCGGCGGACTTTGTGAAATTGCGCGATACCGCGCGCTCTATGCTCGCGGCTGCTTTGAGGAAACGGGAACATTCCAGATCTCTTTAGCGTACTGGCCTATCGCCCTGTCGGACGAAAATTTCCCGCTCTTCGAGACATTTATTATCGATTTTTTCGTCCAGCTTGTCTTATCGAGGTAGGCCTTTGAGACAGTATCCTGCCTGCGGCAGTAATCGTCAAAATCCGCGCATATCAAGAAATAATCCGTATTCATGAGATTGTTCACTATCGGATCGAAGAGGCCGAACTCTGTCTGGGAGAAGAAATTCGACCGGATAAGCTCGAAGACCTCGTCTAATAGCGGGGACCTGCGGATATAATCCCTTGGGTCATATCCGGCTGACCTGATCTGCTGTATCTGGTTGGCGCGCAGGCCGAACAGGAATATGTTTTCTTCGCCCACCTCTTCGGCTATCTCTATATTGGCCCCGTCATGCGTTCCTATGGTGAGCGCGCCGTTCACCATGAATTTCATGCAGCCGGTGCCTGAAGCTTCCGTTCCGGCAGTCGAGATCTGCTCCGATAGATCGCTCGCCGGGAAGATCTTCTCCGCCAGCGATACCCTGTAATTCTCCAGGAATACTACTTTCATCTTATCGCCGATTGACCTGTCCTTATTGATGACAACGGCAAGGCTGTTTATGAACTTTATAATAAGCTTTGCCATGGCATAGCCCGGCGCGGCCTTCCCGCTGAATATGAATGTCCTCGGAAGCGCGGCCGATTTCGGATCCGACTTTATCTTCAGGTACTGGGATATGACATAGAAGCCCAGGAGCAGCTGGCGCTTGTATTCGTGGAGCCTCTTGATCTGCACATCGAAGAGCGAATCCGTATTTATCCTGACGCCTGTCGTTTTGCTTATATATTCCGCGAGATTGATCTTGTTTTCAAGTTTGGCGCGCTGCCACTTCTGCCTGAAAGACGCGTCATCTTTATAAGGAGCAAGCTTCTTCAGCTGATAAAGATCCGTGACCCAACCGTCGCCGATCGCGCCTGTGATCAAATCTGATTCTCTCGGATTTGCCTTCTGCAGCCAGCGCCGCTGGCATATGCCGTTGGTCTTGTTATTGAATTTTTCCGGAGAGAATTCGTAAAAATCCCTGAAGAGCCTTGTCTTCAGAAGCTCGGAATGAAGCTCGGATACGCCGTTGACCGAGTGGCTGCCTACCACACAGAGATTGCCCATGCGGACTTTCTTATTCTCCCCTTCCTCTATAAGGGACATGCGGCGCAGCCTGTCATTGTCTCCGGGAAATTTTATCGCGACCTCCTCCAGGAACCGCATGTTGATCTCGTATATTATCTGCAGATGGCGCGGCAGCAGCTTCTCAAGAAGGCTGACCGGCCAGCACTCAAGCGCCTCCGGCATTATGGTATGATTGGTATAGCCGAACACCCTTACCGTTATATCCCATGCTTCATCCCATTCCAGGCCCTCTTCGTCTATAAGTTTCCGCATCAGTTCCGGTATCGATATCGCCGGGTGCGTATCGTTCAGCTGGATAGCGGCCTTGTCGGGGAACTTCGAAAGGTCGGAGTTTTCCATCTTGAACCTGCGCATTATGTCGGCGAGTGACGCGGCAGTGAAGAGATACTCCTGTTTCAGCCGGAGCTCCCTGCCCTGGCTGACATTGTCGTTCGGATACAGGACCTTAGTGATATTTTCGGTTAGGACCTTATCGTAGACCGCGCGCTCATAATCGCCGTCATTGAAGTAACTCAGGTCAAAGTCTTCGCTCGATCTCGCGGACCAGAGGCGCAGGGTATTTACTACGTTATTCCTGTAACCTACTATCGGGATGTCGTAAGGCATCGCCAGCACGTCATCGGTATCGATCCACTGGGCTTTCAGCCTGCCTTTTTCGTCGCGCGTCATGTTTACGCGGCCGTTAAAACGCACTTTTACCGTATATTCCGGTCGCGGGAATTCCCAGGGATTCCCCAGCCTCAGCCACTCATCAGGATATTCGACCTGGCAGCCGTTTACGATCTTCTGGTTGAAGATGCCATATTCATAACGGATGCCGTATCCGTGCGCGGGAATGCCCATCGTGGCCATGGAATCGAGGAAACATGCCGCCAGCCGGCCCAGGCCGCCGTTTCCGAGTCCGGCGTCGGACTCGCATTCGCGGAGCTCTTCGAGGTCAAGGCCCATATCCTCCATCGCCTGCTTCGTTTCGTCGAAGAGTCCGAGATTCAGAGTATTGGTGCCCAGGAGCCTCCCTATCAGGAATTCCAGGGAGAAATAATAGACTCTCTTGGCATTCTCATTATGGTACCTCTGCTGGGTAAGGATCCAGCGCTCGACTATCCTGTCCCTGACAGCCAGCGAGAGAGCCAGGTAGTCATCATGAGTGGTGGCGGTGTATTTATCTTTTGCGAGGGTATATTCGCGGTTAGCGACGAAGGACAGCTTAACGCCGTCCTTCGTCATGTTCTTGTAGAACTTATTGATCTCCACCGCGCTGGGATTGGTCTTGCTCTTCTTCATGACGGCCCTTTATTATTTTGCTTTGAAGAGTACCAGCGCCTTTTCGTTGTTGCTCGTGGAGAGCACTATGCGGGCCGGGCATCCCGACACGCAGGTAGTGCCATAGGTGTATTTTATATCGATCTTTTCGGCGGCCATCTTTGCTGTGATGCTCTTGAGGGCTCCCGGCTTATTCACGAGATCGACCAGGATTATTTCATGTTCCTTCATGTTCTTATATCCGGCCTTATCGAGCGCGTCCTTCGCGCGGAGCGTATCATTGACCGACAGCATTATCTTGGCTTCGCCGTTCGCTTCGTATCCGGCAACACCTTCAATATTTATGCCGTGGTCGGCGAGGATCCTGGAGATGTCGGCCAGGATGCCTGCCTTATTGGGGACCGTTATTACCAATTCCTTGCTGAGGTTAGCATTTTTAATCATACAGCCCTCCTTTTTATATTACGATTTTACCGGATTCCCGTTCACAGTAATAATACCACATCAGATCACATTATGCAAACGCGAGGCGGCGGTAAGGCCCTTTTCGTCGCGGATAGCCGATTCTACCAGCGCCCTCCCGCGCGGCGCGACACGTTCAATATCCTCGACCTTCTTCAATCCGTCCTTCTTGAGAAGCGAGAGCTCCCTCCTGAATACTCCCCATGTCATGAGCGCGTCGGCTAGGGCCCTGTGCCCGCGGCCGGCGGAGAT
>JAFGRN010000004.1 GCA_016935115.1 Candidatus Omnitrophota bacterium
CCTTGCACTTTAGATTGCTTCGTCAGCTCACCGACTGACTACTGCTTCCTCGCAATGACAGCGGGATGGGGCAAAAATATCGTATGGGTGACATAATATATATGACTTCGGGAAGTTACGGGTGGCCGAGGTCCAGCCTTTAAGGTGAGTAGCGTAGGATGGGTTAAATATAGATACTCGTCAGCTTATCATGCGGAATGTAAGCCCTACGCAAGCACCTAAAGGCTGACCTCGGACAGGACCCGTAACTTCCGGGGAATAGGGAGATCGGGACTCGGAGGATATTTTTGCCCAATCAGGATAGAAATGCGGACTATAGCGTTAGTCAAGAGCAGGTCGAGTAGATAAATTTCCTGTCAACGACCCTGAACCTGCCCTCTTTAAGGTCCCCGAGCCTTATCCTGCCTATTCTCACGCGTATAAGGTCGAATACCTTATGTCCCAGCCTATCGAACAGCCTGCGCAGGTGGCGCTTCTTGCCTTCACAGACCACCACCCTTATCTGGGCCCTGCCCGGCCAGCTCTTATAGATATCGGCGCTCTTGACCTTAAGAATATCGCCTTCATCCTCCACGCCCTTCTTAAGCTTCTTCAATAAAGCCTCGTCCGCCTCTCCTCCGACAGTAACCATATATTCCTTCTCTACCTCGTATTTCGGATGGCTAAGGCGATGGCACAGTTCGCCGTCATTGGTAAGTATCATCAATCCCCGCGAAGGCTTATCCAGCCTCCCTATCGGATAGAGCCTGCCGAAGCTCCTGGGTATGTACTCCATTATTATCTTTTCGGCAAACTTATCTTCTGATGTAGATGTAACTCCGCGCGGTTTATTGAACAGGATATAGACCTGTTTTTCGGTATTTAGCTTTTTCCCTCCCACAGTTACCGAATCGGCTTCGGTAACATCCGCCCAGGGTTCCCTTACGACTTTGCCGTTGACCGATACCTTCCCTTCCTTTACAAATTCGGCCGCATCCCTCCTGGAACAGACTCCGCTTCTGGAAATAAAGAGATTAAGCTTCACAGGAATACCACCCCCGCTATCAGAACCAGCAATATACTGAGGTTCACCGCGGCTACCGCCGCGCATGTCTTCATTATCCCGAGCACGGGCACAAGAATGATTCCGGCCAAGACCGCTCCCGCGCATGAACCAAAGAGATCCGCGCCATAGGCCAATCCCGCCGTCCTGCCTCTTTTGGATTCATCTCGCAAATAGATCTTGCCGGCAACAGGGAATATCGCCCCTCCCAGGAACCCTGAGATGATAGGCAGCGCTATAAAAGCCATATTCGCCCCTGCCCATGAAACATATTTCCCGGTAGTGGCGGCAAAGTAGTTGAGCATGGCTATAAGTATAAACGGATATACGCAAAGGCCGCCCTGAAGAAGGACAAGGATCCGCCTGCCCACCCTATGATCTATATTGGGCAGCGCCTTGACAATAGTCCATCCTCCCAGAGCTATTCCCGCCATAAAGGCCGTGGTAATAATCCCTATTTTATAAAACATATAACCGTAAATCGCCTGGAACGCCAGAAGTACGAGGACCTGAAAGGTCATCTGGCTGAAGCCATTGGCAACCACAGAAACTATAGCCGCCGCCCTGAAGAGTTTCTTCTTCGCGATCCCGATAAAACCGGCCGCAAGTATGGCCATATAAATGATAGCGGCAAATGACCAGATAGCCTTTTCATTCACTGATTTGAGTATATTGGTAAAATTAGAATCCCTGAATTTTGAAGCCCACGCAATAAGGCCGTAATAGTATGATATCGGCCTGAAGTCAAGATTTATGCGCATAGAGCCGGAAGCGCGTAACAGGCTCTCCATATAGGATATGATCTCCTGCGACATCCTTGAGAAGAGATAATACTCCCTTACATATTTAAGCTCCACCCCCCTCAAACGCGCTCTCTTCATAAGGATTTTATAATCGTAAGTAAGCATGCCCCTGCCGGGCGATGCCAGAAAATACGCGGTCTCGCCCGGTATGATCTTTATATCGGCAAAGGCCGTGCCGAGTGTGGCATATATCGATCTGAGCAGGTTCGCGAGATCCGTTCCGACAAAACTCTCCGATGAAGTAAGCCCGAACGAAAGAATACCGTCACTCTTGAGTATCCTGCGGGCTTCCGCAAAAAATTCGGCGGTGTAGAACCTGTTAATCTGCGCGGTATAAGGGTCGCCGAGGCTTACTATGATGACATCATATTTTTCACGGGCCTCTTTCACAAAGCGCCTGCCATCCTCGTATATTATCGAAACCCTTTCGTCGCTGATGCCGCCGCTGTAATCAAGCGGCAGGTATTGCCTCGCCATCTCCACTATAGTAGGATCGAGTTCCGCGTAATCTATCTTCCCGACCGGGTGCCTGGCGATCTCACCGAGAAGGCCGCCTACGCCTCCCCCTATGAGCAGAACTTTCTGTGGAGCCAGATGTTCGAGCAGGGCGAAGTGTACGGCCTCTTCGGCAAACTGCCTGTCGGGAATAGCATATAGATGAAGCCCATTCTCGAAGAATGAGAACTGCCCGGGCCTCCGCGTAAGCACTATATTGCTGTATATTGAATTCTTCGAAGCTACAATCTTATTAGGATGCCATGCTTTCTCAAGGGAATATTTCTCAACTGCCGCCCAGCCTCCGCACAGCCACATTACTGTATTGGCCAGTAGGGCTATTAAAGCTATCGCCCTGACAACAGGCATGCCTTTATTTTTACCGTAAGGCATTGCCACAAGAAGCGCTGAGGCCGCCAGTAAAAGGCTCAATACAGCCATTATCTGGATGGAATTTAAAAAACGTATAAACACGAAACTGGTAATAAGGCCACCCGCGATCGCGCCAATGGCTTCCAGCACATAGACCTGGCCTATCCTTACCGCGCCCAGGACAGGTTCAGGTTTATATATACGGGAGGCCAATGAAAACAGGAATCCGAAGACTGCGCATAACGGCAGCAAGAGGAAGAAACTGGCCGCGGCTATCGGCATTATAGGCACTATCTCGCCGGCATTGAACCCCATAAAAGCCCTGATCGAACGCGAAGCCGTCACGATCAAAGGCAGTATGGCCGCAAGGGCGATCTGGCAGGCTCCGAAAAATCTTACCCGGGCGATGATCCTGTCTGACAATACCCCGAGAACGGCGCTTCCGATAGCGCCGCCGGCCAGCCAGCTCGCGAGTATGAACGCTATGGAAAGCTCGTTGCCATAGAAGACTATGAGGAGCTCCCTCATTAGGACTATCTGCGAGGCCATGACAGCGATGCCGATGGCTGTTATGGAAAATATAAGCCGCCTATTCACAGCGTCATCCTTCCCGCCGACACTATGAGGCCTATTCCAAGTATCACAAGAAGGGCGGAACATAATATTTTGAAGATAATGGCGGCCGGTTTCGAATGGATCAATTGCCGCGCGAGGCCCTTCAGTATGCCGGAGAGCGCTCCGATGATTATGAGCCCTGCCGCAAAAGTTCCGAGGCCAAATGAGAACGCGTATAAGGTTCCGTCGAACGCGTTCCTGGACATCAGAGTTATCTCCAGGAGTAGCGCGGAGAGAGGCGCGCACGGGCTTATCCCCATGACAAATCCGAGCGCCAGCATGCTCCCTAAACCGCGGTTATTCCCGCAATGTCTTTCACCGGGAGCGCAGGAAGAGATGTCCTTTCGTAAAAAGAGCGCTATTCCCAGAAAGATGCTGATGAGCCCGCTCAATACCGGAAGGTACGCTAAAAATCCGGATTCAGTGATCCGTCTTAGGTAATAACCGCCCAGGCCCGCGGCGGCGCCGAGGACAATATAGGCGAAGAGCCTCCCCAAGAGAAAGAGTACTATATCAACAAGAACGTCGAGCTGCCTGTCTTCGCGTCCGACGACATACGTGATCAGTATCGGCGCACAGGTCAAAAAACACGGGCCGGCTATGCCTATGCTGAAACCTATGCCGAATAATTGCAGGCAGGTTGTAAACGTACCTGTCATCTATCTCCTCCATATCCCCTCTAAAGGACGAGCGCATTTTTTGCACTTTCCGTCCGTTAGCCCTTCCGCGGAGACCTGATAACCGATCCTTTTGATCAGCAAGGCTCCGCACTGCGGGCAATAGGTGTTCTCATGCCCGCTTCCCGGAACATTCCCTATGTACACGTACTTAAGCGGCGCCGCTTTAGCTATACCATATATTTCATCCAGTTTTTCAAAGGGTGTCGGCGGAAGGTTCTGCAGCCTGAATGACGGCATGAACCGGCTGAAATGCACGGGCACATCATCGCCCAAATTATCACTTATCCAGCGGCACATCGCGGCAATCTCCGCCGGATCGTCATTCTGGCCGGGGATCACCAGGTTCGTTATCTCCAGCCAGACGCCCTGCCTCTTTATCTCTTTCAATGTCTCAAGGACCGGTTCGAGCTCTGCCATAGACCCCATCTTCTTGTAAAACTCCGGATTGAAACTCTTCAGGTCCACATTGACGGCATCCATATACTTCAGAAGCTCTTTAAGCGGTTCGGGATTTATATAGCCGCAGGTATGCATCGCGTTCTTAAGGCCCTTTGCCCTGGCTATCTTCGCTATGTCAAGCATGTATTCGTAAAATACCGTGGGCTCCGTATAGGTATAGACTATGAACGGAGACCCGGACTCTATAGCCTCATCGACCACTTTTTCCGGCGGCAGGTCATATACCGGCACCTCATCCGGCCTCGACTGGGAGATCTGCCAGTTCTGGCAGAAGAGGCATCTCATATTACAGCCGGCTACCGCCAGGGAGAAGGCTGTCGTTCCCGGAAGCACGTGAAAGAACGGTTTCTTCTCTATCGGATCCACATGGACCGCGACCGGATTGCCATATCCGAGGGTATAGAGCGTACCGTCCTTATTGATGCGTACGGTGCAGAACCCTCTCTGCCCGTTATCGAGGACACACCTTCGAGGACAGAGGTCGCATTGCAGTACTTTATCTTTTATTTTATGCCAGTAACTGGCAAGGTGGGGAACTGATTTTGATTCTTCCTGTGAAGAGGCATTGCATGTAACTAAAGAAAACAGCAAAAGTATCGGGACTATGAATTTCAATTTCATGGCTACCTCATATCGAGCAACTCCAACTGTATCGAGCGGACGCCCTGCCAGTCATTCAACGACGGTATATATGCCAGGTCCGTATCCGATCCTGTCTTCGGGATATTAAATCTGCTTCTGTTGAATGTAATGGCTTCGCATGTTATCCTGCCGTCGGTAACCCACATCTTGGCGCCATTCTTTCCGATATGCCGGGGGCCATCCTTGACCGTAAGCCTGCGCGATGAAAGCACGGGGCGGGGATTCTCGGTACCGAATGGCGATAGGTTTTCGATCTCCCTTATCACGTCTTCATTCAGCATATTAAGCGGTATATCCATGTCTATATCCAGCTTTTCGCTGAATATGGCTTCGTCGACATCTTTGGCCGCCTCGGCATTTATCCTGTCCCTGAATGCGTCTATATTATCCTTTTCGATGGTTATGCCGCAGGCCGCCTCATGCCCGCCAAATCCGGCCAGAAGGTCCTTACAGCGCATAAGATATTCAAAGAGATGAAAATGCTCAATACTGCGCCCCGACCCCTTGCCCAACTTTCCGTCCAGGGAGATGACTATAGCCGGGCGGTAAAAACGATCCGTGATACGCGAAGCGACTATGCCTATGACTCCCGGATGCCAGTTTTCACTGGCCAGGACTATTACCCGATGATGTTTGAAATTGACTTCTCTCTCCACCTTCGCCATCGCCTCATCAACTATCTTCGCCTCTATCTTCTGCCTGTTGCGGTTTTCCGTATCCAGTATCCTGGCAAGCTTCATAGCCTCACTCTCATCCTCACACATCAAAAGGTCGAGCGCTTTCTGCGGTGAACCGATCCGCCCCATAGCATTTATCCTGGGGCCCAGCGCAAAACCGATATGCCCGCTCGATATATCCCTGGTACCCAGCCCCGCGACATCCATCAGCGCCTTCAAGCCCGCGCGGCCGCGCGCATTAAGTTCCGCCAGGCCGTGCTTTGTCAGGGTCCTGTTCTCTCCGAGAAGCGGCGCTATATCGGCCACCGTGCCAAGGCTCACAAGATCGAGAAAATCTTCGGCAAAGTGCGGGGTTCCGTCATACAACGCTTTCACGAGCTTGTATGCCAGCCCCACGCCGGCCAGATGCTTAAATGGGTAATCACAGCCCGGCTGCAGCGGATTTATCACGGCGCAGGCATCCGGAACTCTGCCATCGGCTATCTCATGATGATCGGTAATTATCACATCTATGCCGAACGCCTTCGCCTGATCTATCTCCTTAAAAGACGTTATGCCGCAGTCGACAGTGATTATGAGCGAAGTCCCGTTCGCGTGAGACCTTTTTATGGCATTATTATTGAGCCCGTAACCTTCTTCTACGCGGTTCGGTATATATGTGTCCACATTCGCGCCGAGTATCCTGAGCGCCGAGCAGGTTATGGCAACGCTCGTCATGCCGTCCACATCATAGTCGCCATATACGAGGATCTTCTCCTTCTTCGCTATAGCCCTCCTGATGCGGCTCACCGCTTTATCCATGCCTTTCAGCAGGAACGGATCATGACAGGACGAAAGGGATGCATTGAGGAACTCGGAAGCGCTGCCGGGGTTATCGATACCTCTATTTACCAGAAGCTGCGCCGTAACGCTCGAGATATTCAATTTTGACGCGAGGCTATCCCTCAGCGCCGGACGGGAATCTTTTATCAGCCAGAGTTTCTGCATAATATCACGTGGGTTATATTGTAAGAGCGCCTATTATTTGGGTTCGACATGCACAAGCACATCAGCCACTTCGGGAATGTTTGCCTTCAAAGCGCTCTCAACGGCATAAGAGACCTTGTGCGCTTCATCTACGCTCATCCGGGAATCGACCTGCACATGGAGATCCACGCAAATATCATCCGGCCTTCCGCGCGTGCGTATCTTATGGCAGGCCCTGACACCTTTAACATTCATTACTATGCCGGAAACTTTCCTTGAATCCAGTATGGCGGCCCTGTCGCACAATATCACGGAAGCATCCCTCGCTATCCTGAACGCGGCATATCCTATGAAAATAGCGATGATGAAAGTTATTACCGGATCCACTATAGGAAAACCCAGCCTTATTCCTATCAATGCCACGATGACGGATAATGAGGTAAGAATATCCGCTCCCGTATGCATCGAATCCGCTATGAGAATATCGCTGCCGAGCTTCCTGCCCTCCCTGTATTCATATTTCATTACCAGGATATTGATAGCCATTGTAGAGATGATAACGATGAAACTCATGGCTCCCGCGGCGGGAGCGACGGGATTGAAGAAACGAATAAAACTCTCTTTGATAAGGCTGAACGATACCACCGCCAGAAGCGCGGCTATGCCCAGGGAGAATAAAGTCTCGTATTTCTTATGCCCGTAAGGATGGTCTTCGTCAACGGGGCGTTCCGACAGGGCTATACCGATGAGGCCGACTATATTAGAAGCTCCGTCGGATAGCGAATGGAAGCCATCGGCCATCATGCTCTGGCACCTTGTAATAAAACCGGCTAAGATCTTAGCCCCTGCTACTATCCAGTTTAGGCCCAATACCACAATAAGCACTAATTTGATGCGCTTATATGCTATCATCTCTTTCCGGTAAGTTTGCCGTGCCATGATATTACCAGAGGGCTCGCGATATAAACGGTAGAATAAACTCCTGTCATGAACCCGACGAATATACAGAACGAGAAGTTATTCAGCACTTCGCCGCCGAAAATAAGCAGCGCGACTACCGCCAGCATTGTAACGCCGGTGGTAAGAACAGTCCTGCCGAGCATCTGGTTTACGGTCAAGTTCACTATGTCGGCAAAGCTCCCCTTCTTTACTGCCCGTAAGTTCTCCCTTATCCTGTCATAGATTACCACCGTATCGTTGATCGAATAACCCGCAATCGTAAGAAGCGCCGCCACTACCGTGAGATCAAACTGTCTGTGGGTAATGGCCATAATGCCTACGGCAACCACAACATCATGTATGAGAGCCACCACGCCGGCAATGCCGTACTTCATATCAAATCTGAACATTATATAGATGGCTATGCCCGCGAGGCCCAGGCATAGGCTTATAAGGGCATTCTGCCGCAGGTTTCTTCCTACAGCCGGACCGACCGTCTCGACCCTCATAACCTGGAAACTGTTATCCTTTATCTCATTTGCCAGGGCATTATTCAGCTGCGTGGCGATATTCTGCTGTGTGCGTATTATAACTTCCCTGGGGTCGCCGTACTGCTGTATGGAAGCATCTCCCTGCCCAAGGCCCCTAAGCACGCCTCTTATCACGTCCATCTGGACAGGCTTATTGAACATCAGCTGTTCCATGGTTCCGCCGGAAAAGTCCACGCCGAAATTTTTATCCCCGCGCATCGCGAAGACGGCGATGCCGCCTATTATAAGTATGGTTGAAAACGCATAACATATCTTTCTTTTGCTTATAAAGTCAAAATTCGTAGGAGGAAAGAGCTGCATAAACTTGAGTTTCGCGAGATTGAACTGGTCGCAGAGCACTTCGAATATCACCTTGGTACAGGCAACCGCCGTAAAGAGGTTTGCTATAAGGCCTATGGTAAGCGTAACCGCAAAACCCCTGACCGGACCGGATCCGAATTTAAATATAAGCGCGGCGGCCACTATGGTAGTGACATTGGAGTCTATGATCGCCGAAATCGCCCGATGGTATCCTGAGGCGATGGATGCCCGTAAGGTCTTACCAAGGCTCATCTCCTCGCGTATCCTCTCAAATATCAGGACGTTGGCGTCTACGGACATGCCCATGGTCAATATCAAACCTGCAATGCCGGGCAGTGTCAATGTCCCTTTGAATAAGGCGAGGCCGGCCAGTATAAGAAGCATGTTGAGCATGAGCGCTATATTAGCTACAATGCCGGCGAGCCTGTAATAGATAAACATAAAAACAAGCACGAGGAGAGCGCCTATTATTGCCGCCTTCATGCCGCTCTTTATTGAGTCTGCCCCCAGGAGAGGCCCCACAGTCCTCTCCTCTTCAACTATAACCGGCGCCGGAAGCGCGCCGGCCCTCAGGATAACCGATAGATCATTAGCCTGATCTATGGAGAAATTGCCGCTTATTTGCGCCTGTCCCGAAGGTATCGCTTCGCGTATTACCGGAGCTGATACGACTTTGCCGTCAAGCACTATCGCGAGCCGTTTATTGACATTGGCAGCAGTAACATCCGCGAATATCTGGGCGCCCTTGGAATTGAGCGTAAGGGATACATAAGGCTCGCCGAAACCGCGAGAACTGAACTCGGTCTTGGCATTAACCAGAAGATCTCCGGTAAGGCTGGCGTCCTTTGCGACCAGGAGCGGCTCGCGCCCTCCGCGCTCACTGTCGCCTTCCAGGTACTTAAGCTCATAACCCTCAACCGGTTCGTTATTTATGGCTTTTTTCAAATCCTCTACATTATCCGAGACGAGTTTGAACTCAAGATGCGCGGTCTTACCTATTATCTCCAGGGCCCTTTCCCTGTCGGTAACGCCCGGAAGCTGCACGATTATATTGTCTTTTCCCTGCCGCTGTATCGCCATCTCGCCGACGCCGAACTGGTCGACCCTGTTGCGTATGATCTCCATGGCCCTCTCAACAGCATCCTTCCTCGCGTCTGCGGGCAGTTTCGACGTATCCACCTTAAGCACTACATGCATGCCGCCCTGAAGATCGAGGCCGAGATTGATCTTGCCCTTCTGTATTATCTGGCCGTCTTTATCTTTAACCGTAAACGGCGGCCATATGAGCCATACCGATACCGCGGCTATAAGAATTATTCCCAGCAACTTCCATTGAAGATTTCTGTTCATCTCCTTTTAACCCCCCTGAAATTTATATTATGCCTATTCCGACGATTTACGCCTTATCGACGCTACGCTCGACTTCTGTATCTCGATCTTCACGTTATCGTCGACTTTCAATGTAACCGTAGAATCCTTGACATTAGCCACTGTGCCATGGATGCCGCCCGAAGTTATTATCTCGTCGTTCTTCTTCAAAGAAGCCACCATCTTCTTATGGTCATCCTGTATCTTTTTCTGCGGCCTTATCAAAAGAAAATAAAATACCACGAATATCAAGCCGATTGCTATCAATTGCGACTGTACCGGATTCATTATTCACTCCCCTTGTTGTACCCTTCTACAAACTCATCCCTGAACGGGGCAAAACGGCCGTCCGCTATGGCCTCGCGGGACATTTGCATTAGTTTAACATAAAAGCGCGTGTTATGCAATGAAACAAGCCTCAATCCCAGCAGTTCGTTCGTATTAAAGAGATGGCGTATATAGGCGCGCGTATGGTTCCTGCAGGCAAAGCAGTCGCATCTTTCATCTATAGGCCGGAAATCCTCCTTATATTCCGCATTTCTAAGCTGGATATCCCCGCCAAATGTAAATGCCTGGCCGTTGCGGCCGTTACGCGTAGGCACCACGCAATCGAACATATCGCAACCGCGCGCTATGGCTTCGAGAATGTCCGGCGGCATACCCACGCCCATGAGATAGCGCGGCTTGTCCTCGGGCAGTATCGCGGCTGTAAGGCCTGCTATTTCATATATTAGATTCCGCGGCTCGCCGACACTCACGCCGCCTATCGCGTAACCGTCAAAACCTATATTGAGCAGTTCTTTAACCGCCCTGGCGCGAAGATCCGAATATGTACTGCCCTGCGCTATGCCGAACAGGAGCTGCCCCCTCTTCTTTGCCTCCGACACATCGAAGCGCTCCTTCGAGCGGCGCGCCCACTTTGTGGTCAATTCAAGAGACTTATCCGCGTAGTCTTTCGCGGCAGGATAGTGCACGCATTCGTCGAAGACCATCATTATATCGCTTCCCAGCGCCTCCTGAATATCCAGCACTTTCTCGGGCGTAAGGATATGCCTGGAGCCGTCAATATGGGAGGAGAACTCCGCTCCGTCTTCATTCAGCCTTCTCAGCGTGGCAAGGCTGAAGACCTGGTATCCTCCGCTATCGGTCAGGATGGGGCGATCCCATCCCATGAACTTATGAAGCCCTCCCGCCCTCCTTATCAGCTCTATTCCGGGCCTCAGGTAGAGATGGTAGGCATTCCCCAGGATTATCTCGGCGCCGGCGGTTTTCAGTTCGTCATTTGACAGCGTCTTGACCGTGCCCTGCGTACCGACCGGCATGAATACAGGCGTATCGATGATGCCATGCGCAGTCCGCAGCTTTCCCAGCCTCGCCTTTGAAGTTTTGTCTTTATGCAATAATTGGAACATCGCGCCTGTGCCCTTATATCAGAGGATCAGCGTAGCGTCACCGTAGCTGAAGAACCTGTACCGCCTGTCGATCGCTTCACGATAGGCATCCATTATAAAATCCCTGCCGGCAAAAGCCGAGGCCAGGATGAGAAGCGTCGATCTCGGCAGGTGAAAATTTGTTATAAGATGGTCTGTGATCTTAAAGCTGTACCCCGGATATATAAAGAGGTCCGTCCATCCGGAAGCCGCCTTCAAGCCGGTGCCGCAGTGTTCCAGCACCCTGTTCGAGGTCGTTCCGGCCGCGAATACCCTGCCTCCGCTCTCTTTTACCGCCCGTACTGTATCGGCGGCCTCCTGCGGCAGCTCGAAGTACTCCCTGTGCATCTTATGGCCTTCTATCTCTTCGCATTTTACCGGAGCGAATGTGCCGTAATTGGTATGGAGGGTGATATACGCTATCTTCACGCCCTTCGACCTGATCTTATCCAGGATCTCCGAGGTGAAGTGCAGCCCCGCGGTCGGGCTCGCCGTCGCGCCCTCCCTGCTTCCGTAAACGGTCTGATAGTCGCCGATATCTCCTTCTTCATCTTTTCTATCTATGTACGGCGGCAGCGGAACATGCCCCTCCCTGGCCAATACCTCATCTATCGGGCGGGCGAACCTTACGAACCTGCCCACCGGGCCTCTGCCCAGAACTTCAACCTCATCTCCGGATTCGAGCGCAACCCTCTCGCCCTCCTTTATCCGCACGGAAGGCCTGAGAAGCGCTTCGGCAGCGGGCTCTTTCTTCTCGAGGAGAAATATCTCAACCCTGCCGCCGGTCTTCCGCCTGGCAAATAACCTGGCAGGTATCACTTTTGTATTATTCAATACAAGGCAGTCGCCCGGGGAAAAGTAATCGACTATATCCCGGAATATCCTGTGTTCCACCGACCGTTTCGCGCGGTCCATTACCATAAGGCGGCATTTGTCACGCTTCTTCGCCGGATACTGCGCTATAAGATCTTTTGGCAGGCTGTAATCGAATTCCGAAAGTTTCATATATTCCTTCAGAAGGTCGACCTTCGTATTCCGACGTTAATAAGCAGCCCTATAGCCACAAGCGTCGCCAGCAGGCTGGATCCGCCGTAGCTTACCAGCGGAAGAGGTATCCCCACGACCGGCATTAGCCCGATCGTCATAGCGATATTTATAACGACCTGCAGGCCCAGAAGGACCGTGATGCCCGCGGCTATGCATTTTCCGCAACTATCACTGGTCAGGTTCCCGATATTGAAAGACCTGTGAATTACCAGGAGGTAAAGCAGTATGATCGCCGCGGCCCCAAGAAACCCCCACTCCTCGCCGATCACCGAAAATATGAAATCTGTATGCCGTTCGGGGATAAAATTGAGCTGGTTCTGGGTGCCATTGAGCCACCCTTTACCCAGAAGCCCTCCCGAACCTACCGCTATCTTCGACTGGATTATGGTATATCCGGCGCCGAGCGGATCGGTATTGGGATTGATAAATACCATGAGGCGCTGTTTTTGGTAGCCGCGCAGCATATGCCAGAAGAAAGGCGTCGCGGCGAGGCCGGCGGCTATCATCCAGATAAGATACTTAATCCTTGCGCCGCCGATCAACAGTATCGCGAAAAATACCGGTATCAACAGCAGCGCGGTACCGAGATCCGGCTGGAGTATGACCAGCGCGAACGGTACTCCCATCAGCAGTAACGGTACCATCAGGCTCTTCAGAGAATCCATATCCCCTTTTCTGCTTCCGACATAAGCGGATAGCGCGAGAATAAGGGTAAGTTTCATGAATTCGGACGGCTGGAACGCGAAACCCGCTATCGAAAACCATCTCTGGGCGCCGAGCCGCGCCTGGCCGAGAATAAGGACGAGCGCAAGCAGCGCCACATTAATGCCGTATAATATGTAAGCGGCATCCAGAAATTTATGATATGAGATCCTTGCCGCGATGATAAGGAATATGATAGCGACGCCAAACCATGTAAGTTGCTTAAAAAGGTAACCCTCCATAAAAGGCAGATTCTTCGCCTGCGTTGCGCTCTCTATGGAGAGAAGGCCTATTATGAATATTATAAAAACCAGCGCAAGCAGCATCGCGTCAAAATTTTTGATCTTCTTTATTTTCATCATTTAAAGTATCCCATGGCTTTCGCCTCCTCGAATACTCCCCTCGCCATTGATGCCGGCTCCAGCCCGCCCTTTCCGCCATGCTCCAGGAAGACCACTACGCATATTTTCGGATCGCCATAAGGAGCATACCCGCAGAACCACGCGTGCGTCGCCCCCTGCGGATTCTGCGCGGTCCCGGTCTTACCGGCAACCGCCACTCCCTCTGCCTTCGCCCTCTTTCCGGTACCTGCCTGCGCATTCACCACCGCAAAGAGCCCGCCTCTGACATTCTGAATGGTCGAGCTCTTCAACCCGATACTCCTGAGCTGCGGCATACGCGTCTGGATCGCGCCTATGCGTTTGACTATATGCGGCCTGACAAGGCTGCCGTTGTTAGCGATAACCGCGGCCATAACAAGCACCTGCATAGGCGTGACAAGCAGATAGCTCTGCCCTATGGCATAATGCAGTGTCTCGCCTTCATACCATCCGGCTTTTTTACGCGAAAGTTTCCACTCCCTGCCCGGGACTATCCCGCTCACTTCGTCCGGCAGATCCACTCCGGCAGGCCTTCCGTAGCCGAAAAGCTTGGCATATGCTTCCAGATTATCCACGCCGAGAGCCCGGCCCGTATTATAGAAGAAGACATTGCACGAATTCATCAGGCCCTCAACCACATTCTGCGAACCGTGACCGCCCTCTTTCCAGCAATCAAAACTGAACTTGCCGAGCCTGTACGTCCCGCCGCAGAAGAACTTAGTCCCGTAAGATATCTTGCCAAGGTCGAGCGCGGCTGAGGCCGTCACTATCTTGAAGACCGATCCGGGCGGATATATTCCCGATATGGCCTTGTTCGACATGGGACGCCCTTTCCTGTCATTAAGAAGCTCCTTACGCCTTACCGATGTCCCGTGTTTCACAAATATATTTGGATCAAAGGTAGGATGGCTCGCGAGAGCAAGTATCCCGCCGCTGGCGGGATCCATCACAATAATAGCTCCCTTATGGTCTCCGAGGAGCTTGTCACAGGTGATCTGCAGGGGCATATCTATAGTAAGCTGCAGGGGCGGTCCGTTCTCCGGCTCCTTTACGCCCAGTATCCGAGTCTGCCGTCCGCGGCTGTCTACCTCCACCTGAGTGCCTCCGTCTACACCTTTGAGATAACTTTCGTAGAATTTCTCCAGGCCCGACCTGCCGATAAGGTCACCGCTCCTGTAGCCGAGATCTTTAAGTGTTTCCAGCTCTCCCTCGGTGACTTCGCTCAGGTAACCGGCAAGATGACAGCCGTAGTGCTTATAAGGATATTCGCGTTTTGACCTGGTTTCTATCGTTAATCCTGTTACGTCAAAACTGGCTTCCTCAAGCTCTATCGCCGCGTCTTTGTTTATATCCTCCGCGATCGTGACCGGAGAATATGGCCTCTTCCTCGCCTTCTCAAGAGCCTTCAGGATCTCTTCGCCGGTCATGCCGAGTGCCTTGCTCAGGAGGCGCGCCAGTTTTCTGCGGTCATTTATCTCCTGATATACCAGCGCGACATCGAAGGAGAGGCGGTTAGTCACTATCGGCAGCCCGGAGCGGTCGTATATATCCCCGCGCGGGCCGTCAATCGGGATAACCCGTATGGAATTATTCCTGGCCAACCTGGAATAATACCCATACCGCAGGATCTGGTTATAAAAAAGCCCCGCTATGAGCAGGAGGAAAGCGGCCGTGATGGCGCTTATAAGGAAATGATTCCTGGCCTCAACGCTCATCACAGATACTCCTCTGAACCGCGCAATCCGTAGATCTCGATGAGTTTAAAGAAGATGGGTATGGAGATAAGGGCGGTATATATGCATACCGGAAATACTGAACCTAAGAAGTAGCCGCCGAAGCTTAATCCGATCCATCCCGAAAATATAGAAGCGATAAAGAAGTGAAGTGCCATCGAAAAGGCCGTAAGCACCGCGACCAGCAGGCAGCGCGTCCTCGCGGAATCCCTCGAAAATTTGGTCCCGAGGATCCCGGCCAGGAGGCCTGTAAGGCCAAAAATGAATATGTGGATTCCGAAAAAATCGAGAGCAAAAAGATCGGCCAATGCTCCGGCGACGATCCCGGTTTCCAGCCCTCTGCCCGGACCCAGGAAGAGCCCGAAGAATACCGCCAGCATCACGAGAAGATCCGGCCTTACTCCGAATATCGCGATATGCCTCAAGACTGTTACCTGCAGGAGGAGCGCCAGCGCCAATATAAAATAGATCTGTAAACGCCCTATCGTATGCACAGGACCTCTTCGAGCTTGGTCATATCCTGGGCGGGGCGGACTATCGCGTATTTATACAGGCGCCCGGGCTCTTTACCTACAGCCGCGACCTCGCCTATCAGGATACCCTTCGGGAAGACACTGCCGAATCCGGCTGTAATCACCCTATCGCCCGGAGCAACATCCGAATCAAGGGCTATGTAGATCATTTTGCAACTTCCGTCCGGCCTTCCGACCAATATGCCGCCCTGACGGTTGCGCTGTATAATAACCCCTGCTTTTGAATTTGGATCGGTTATAAGAAGTATTTTACTCGATGTCCGCCCGACTTCAAGAGTTCTTCCCACAAGCCCCTTCATCGAGATCACGGCCCTGTTATCATTTATCCCATGCGCGGAACCTTTATTTATGATGAGGGAATTTGACCAATTGGAAGGGTCGCGGCCTATAACTTCCGCGGGAATGGATGAGAATGGGATCGCGTTTTTGAAGCCGAGTATATCCTTCAGCCTTCGGTTCTCCGCGGAAAGCGTGCCGGATTCCTCGATGCGCCTGTTCAAGAGGTCTATGCGTTCACGCAATAACCTGTTCTCTTCCCTCAGGGAAGCGAAAGGGATTATCTTCTTAACCGCCCTCATCGCGCCGTTAAGGCCTTTGAGCGGCAGAGAAGCCGCCCCTGAAATGCCGGTCCTGAATGGATTCGATATCGATCTGGAATTAATTATAAGAAATACGAGGAATGCCAGTACTGCGAGGATTTTTACTGCTATGTTCTTTCGGTTGCGCACATCTAGCGCTCAATCCTTGGGGACGCGGTCAGCATCTTAAGATACTTCATTTCGCTGAGCACTTTGCCGGTACCCATCGCGACTGCCGTCATGGGATCTTCCGAGAGGTGCACGGGCAGGCCCGTCTCTTCGGAGATAAGCTTGTCGATGCCGCGCAGGAGCGACCCGCCTCCGGCAAGCACTATGCCCTTCTCTATGAGGTCAGAGGATAGTTCCGGAGGCGTCCTCTCGAGCGTTATCCTTACAGCCTCGAGCACCTGGGCGATCGGCTCTGCCATCGCTTCGCGTATCTCTTCGCTCGTAAGCGTAACGCTCTTAGGCAGGCCCGCCACCAGGTCACGGCCCTTGACATCCATCTTAAGCTCTTCCTCGAGCGGATAGACAGAGCCTATCTTCATCTTTATATCTTCGGCCGTTCTCTCGCCTATCATCAGGTTATAATTTTTCTTTATATAATTGATTATCGCCTCATCGAGCTCGTCTCCGCCTACCCTCACGGACTTCGAGAATACTACGCCGCCGAGCGATATTACCGCCATCTCCGTAGTGCCGCCGCCTATATCTATGATCATATTACCGGAAGGTTCCTGTGTCGGAAGGCCTACGCCTATGGCCGCGGCCATCGGCTCTTCGATAGTGAATACTTCACGCGCGCCGGCATGGAGCGCGGAATCTTTCACAGCGCGCCTCTCAACTTCCGTAATGCCCGAGGGTATTGCTATGACTATGCGCGGCCTGCCGAGAGGCCTCGATTTATTGACTTTCTTGATGAAATATCTGAGCATCGCCTCGGAGATCTCAAAGTCGGTTATGACTCCGTGCCTCATCGGCCTGATAGCCACGATGTTTCCGGGAGTCCTGCCGAGCATCCGTTTGGCTTCTTCTCCTACGGCAAGCACATTGGAGGTTCCCGCCTGGACAGCGACTACTGAAGGTTCGCAGAGGACTATGCCCTGGTTCTTGAGGTATACGAGAGTATTAGCGGTACCGAGATCTATGCCCATATCGTTGGCGAAAAGGCCCAACGTCTCATCATAAAGTTTTACGCCCGCGCCCCAGACTGTCTTTATGTTCATAGAGTCTCCTTGACCAGCGATATTAACAAAAAATCCCTCCCGTGTCAAACATAATCCTCGCTATGCAAGCGTCGGGCTTAGGGGACGGTCCATTTGGGGACACCCCATACGATATTTTTTCCCACTCCGCCGTCATTGCGAGTAACCCCCTCACGTCATTGCGAGGGCGAAGCCCGAAGCAATCTCTCCTCATGCAAAAAATCACTCTGACCCATTTTCTTGATCATAATAGAAAATTTAGGGACGTTTTCAAAATTAGCTTCAGACCTGTCCCCATGAAAATTTAGGGACGTTTTCAAAATTAGCTTCAGACCTGTCCCCATTTTTAGCTTCAGGTCTGTCCCCCACCCACTTTTTAGATAAACCCGGGCTATCGCCTGAGTTTACTGAGTAGCTCGAAGAATTCCGGCAATGACTTGCTGACGCACTCAACGTCGTCTATGGAGCTCGCTCCGGAGGCTGTGAGGGCGGCGATGGCCATCGACATCACGGTCCTGTGGTCACCGTAGCTCTTGAGTTCCGCGCCGCGGAGGCGCTCGACGCCGTCTATGACAATCGTCCCCCTGTCAACTGAGATATTGGCGCCCATCCTGCCGAGGTTATACATCATCGAGTCAATCCTGTCAGTCTCCTTTACCCTGAGCTCCTCGGCGCCCTTTATCACAGTCCTGCCTTTTGCCAGAGAGGCAAGCACGAATATTACTGGCAACTCATCTATGATGCCCGGGATATCTCTCTGGCCTATCTCAACACCGTTTATCGGGCCGGATTCGACTTCAATATCCGCGTACGGCTCAAATGCATCGACTTTATTGACGATTTTGACACGCGCGCCCATTGCGGATAATATATTAAGGATGCCTACCCTGGTCGGATTGATACTGACCTTCCTTATATTTATCTTAGATCCGGCGAGAAGGACAGCTCCCGCGATGAAGAAACTCGCGCTCGAAATATCACCGGGTATCTCTATCTCCCTTCCGGCAAGCTCACGGCCTCCGGATACCGAAACTGCCAGCCCATTCGTCCTGACATCGGCGCCGAAATATTTCATCATCCTCTCGGTATGGTCGCGCGACTTCACCTTCTCATTTACAGTCGTCGTGCCGGAGGCATACAGGCCGGCGAATAGTATGGCGCTCTTCACCTGCGCGCTTGAGACCGGCATCTTGTAGCTGATTGCCTTCATGGCGGCGCCGTTTATCTTTATCGGAGGAAGCCCGTCGGGCCCGGCGGCGATATTGACGCCCATCATCGCCAGCGGATCGACTATGCGCTTCATCGGCCTCCTCAGAAGGCCCTCGTTGCCGGTGAGCACCGCGCCGAATCCCTGGCCTGCCAGTATGCCTGCCAGAAGGCGCATGCTCGTTCCCGAGTTTCCTACATTTATCGGAGCCCGCGGCCTTTTCAGCCCCCTAAGCCCGGCCCCTTCAATTACGGTAATGCCGCCTTTCCGGGCCACGCGCAAGCCCATATCCTTGAAAGCGCGCGCCGTATACCTGCAATCATCGCAATCGAGAAGCCCCCGCACGGAGGTTTTGCCCCTCGCGATCGCGCCGAGCATGATAGCGCGGTGGGAGATAGATTTATCTCCGGGAAGCGTTATCTCGCCCGATAGCATCTTTGCCGGTAATAATTTTTTCGGTTTCATGATAGGTAAATTATACCATACCTTTTTTAGCGGCGATCAACTTCTTCATGTCGGCCGGGAGCTCGCTCGAAAATTCCATGAATTTTTTTGTGACCGGATGGATGAACCCTATCGTCTTCGCGTGCAGCATCGGCCTCTTCAGCCCGGAGGCAGTCCCGTACCTGGCGTCCCCCAGTACCGGATGGCCCAGGTGCGCCATGTGTACCCTAACCTGGTGGGTGCGGCCCGTCCCGAGCGTAAGTTCGATCACAGTCGCGTCTTTGAATCTTTTCAGCACATGGTAGCGCGTCGTCGCTTCCCTGGCGCTCTCCGACTCAAAATCGACCGCCATCTTCATGCGATCGCGCCTGTCGCGCCCTATCGGCGCGTCGATTATGCCGTTATCATACTGTACCACTCCTTTGACAACGGCGATATACACCCTCCTGGCCGTCTTGGCCTTGAATTGCTTCGCCAGGAAGCGGTGCGCCTGGTCGGTCTTCGCCACGACCAGGAGCCCCGATGTCCCTTTGTCGAGCCTGTGCACTATGCCGGGCTTCTTCACCCCGCCCACACCGGAGAGATCCTTGCAGTGCGCAAGGAGCGCGTTCACCAGGGTACCGCTGTAATTGCCGGGCGCCGGATGTACAACCATATCGGAGGATTTGTTCACCACGAGGAGCTGGTCGTCTTCATAGACGATATCGAGCGGGATCTTCTCCGCCATGACATCGAATTCGCTGGGCGCAGGCAGCTCTATCTCCACGCGCTCTCCGGACCTTATCTCATAGTGGTTCTTTCTGGGCTCGCCGTCGACGAGCACATTTCCGTCTCTTATAAGGCGCTGGAGGAACGCGCGCGAAAATTTGTCATGCATCTTCTCCGCGGCAAATTTATCAAGTCTCTTGCCGCTGTCTCCGGCGGCTACTTCGATCCTGAAGATTTCTTTCTTTTCCATTGATTGAACCTTATCATGAAGATAAATAGGGCTGTTATAAATACCGCTATGCTGATGAGCTGCGACATGGTGAGCCCGGAAAATATTTTCGGATTGTCGCCGCGAAGGAACTCTATCAAAAATCTTTTGAATGAATACAGCAGGCAATAGCCGAGAAATATCTCGCCTTGAAAACGCCTTCTTTCCTGCCATAAAAGCAAGATAATAAAAATAACAAAGAGCGTGATTGATGAGAATATCTGGGTCGGATATCTGTCGCCAAAGGGAAACCAATTTGGCGCCGGAGCACCGTAACAGCACCCGTTCAGGTAACAACCTATCCTTCCGAACGCCTGGCCGAGGGCAATGCACGGCGCCACAAGATCCGACGCGTTCCAGAACTCCACTTTTCTCGAACGGGCAAACCAGGCCGATGCTGCCAGCGCTATGATGAACCCTCCGTACCAGATAAGCCCGCCGCCGGACAGGTTCAGTATTTCGACCGGATTCGTGACATAATACCTGAAATTAAGCAGAACATAAAGCAGCCTGGCGCCGAGTATTCCCGCAACAAGCAGCAGTATGATGTAATCTATCATCGTATTTCTATCAATGCCGAATTTTGGGGCGCGGATATATATTATAGCGGCGGCAAAAGCAAATCCCACAGCAACCATTAAACCATAGGAGTAAAGGGTAAAAGGGCCTATCTTAAGGAGGATGGGGTGCATAAGGCGTCAGGGCCTTTTGAGGAACATGGCTAAAGCCAGCAAAATAACGCCTATTGTTATCGCGGAATCCGCTATATTGAAGACCGGCCACACGCGAAAATCCAGGAAGTCTATAACATATCCGAACTTCAGCCGGTCGACCAGGTTTCCGGAAGCTCCCCCCAGTATGAACGCAAAAGCTGTGGCCGTAATCACGTCCATAGTGTGTGAGCGCATTATAAAGAACATCATAAGCGCTATCGCCGCAATGGAAAATACAATAAAAAAACCGGCGCCGCTTTTGAATATCCCGAACGCCGCGCCGTTATTAAGCACGAGTGTTATATGGAAGATCCCGGAGATGACCCTGACGGATTCGCCGGGATCGAGGTTCGCTGCGGCCAGGTATTTACTCAGCCTGTCCGCGGCGAATATCACCGCCGCTGTCAGGAATATATAGGGCCTGAAGCGGTAAGTCATCTACTCTCTTTCTTCTCCTGGCACTCTATGCAGAGCTCGCTGTGGGGCAATGCCATAAGCCGCCTTTTGGCTATCTGGCGGCCGCAGACGAGGCAATTTCCGTATGAACCGTCTTCCACACGTTTTATCGCTTCATCTATCGCGTAGAGAAGCTTCTGTTCCTCCGTGGCCCGGCCCAATGAAAAATCTCTGTCATAGTCGTCGCTCGCCTGGTCCGCCATGTGATAAGAGTATCCCGAGAGGTCCCCCGACGCGTCTCTCGCCGACTTGTTCAGCGTATTCTTCGATATGTGCATGAGGTCTCCGCCTACCTGAGACCTCTCGCGCAAAAGCAGTTCCTTGTATTTTTTTAATTCTGATTTCGGCATCTTCCTGGTTTTCGCCGCCGGATGCGGCTTAACTTTCGCCCTTGCCTTTGGCCTGGCTTTTATTTTTGACTTTATCTTTCTCTTGCGTCTAGACTTAGCCATAATATTTCCTTTCATTTATCTATACAGCTTCCACACACCTCTCGCAGAGAGTGGGGTGAACTTTATCGGAACCGACCGATTCACTGTAACTCCAGCAGCGCTGGCACTTCTCCCCTTTCGCCTTCTCGATATGTATTGATACAGGCACGGCCGGATCCTCCGTATCTGAAGCGCTTACAGGAGCATCTCCGATCTTCACCTGTGATACTATAAAGAGGTATCTCAGCATATTTTCATTATCGGCAAGCAATTTCTTAAAATTACTGTCCCTGCTCGCCAATATCACCCTGGCCTCAAGGCCGGATCCTATATCGCCGAAGCCCCTCTTCTCTTCCAGTTTCTTCAGGACAAGCTCCCTCAATGCTATCAGCTTCTCCCACTTCAGCTCGAGATCTTCATTGTGCCATTTTCCGAAGTTGTCTTCGGGCCATGGTTCGAGATGCACCGAATCCGATTTGCCGGGGTAATTAAGATAACCCCATGCCTCATCCGTGGTCATGGCCAGTATCGGCGCCATTATCCGCAGGAGAGTGGAGAGCATCCCGAACATGGCTGTCTGCCCGCTTCTGCGCTCCGGCGAATCGGCTCTGAAAGTATACATCCTATCTTTAGATATGTCCAGATAGACCGATGAAATTTCATATACACAGAAACTGTAGACATCCCTGTATACTTTATGGAAAGCGTATTCGTCATAGTGGAGCGCGGCGGCCTGCGCCACGGATGAGAGCCTGGAAAGTATCCATCTGTCTATCTCGGCCATCTTTTCATAAGGCACCGAGTCTTTCGCGGGATCAAAGTCATAGAGGTTGCTTAAAAGATACTTGTATGTATTCCTTATCTTCCTGTAAGCATCGGCCAGCCGGGTTAATATCTCATCCGATAACCTTATATCTTCGGAATAATCGCTCGACGAGACCCATAGCCTCAGGATGTCAGCGCCGTACTTCTTCATAACCTGTTCCGGAGTTATGACGTTGCCGAGGGATTTGGACATCTTCTTCCCTTCGCCATCCACGACAAAACCGTGTGTCAGCACGCCCCTGTACGGCGGGATGCCGTCGATACCCATGCCGGCGATTAGCGACGACTGGAACCACCCCCTATGCTGGTCGGAACCTTCCAGGTAGAGTTCGCAGGGGTAATCCATCTCTTCCCTCTTCTTCAATACTATCTGATGGCTAACTCCCGAGTCGAACCAGACGTCGAGTATATCGGTCTCTTTCCTGAATTCAACACCGCCGCACTTTCCGCACCTGGCCGAAGCGCCCAGCAGTTCCTTCTCGCTCCTGCGGAACCAGATATCGGCGCCGTCCTTCTCTACGAGCGACGCGATGCTGTCGATCACCTTCGGATCCAGCAGTACCCCGCCGCAAGCCTTGCAATAGAACGCTATTATCGGAACGCCCCAGTACCTCTGTCTCGACAGGCACCAGTCCGGCCTCCCTTTAAGCATCGAAGATATGCGCGATTCACCCATCACCGGTATCCACTTAATTTTCGACGAGACCGCATCGAGCATCCTGTTTCTCAGGTCCTCATGGTCTATCTTCATGAAATACTGCTCGGTAGCGCGGAATATTATGGGCTTCTTGCACCGCCAGCAGTGCGGATACGAATGTTTCATGTCCGCCTGCTTTACGAGCTTGCCCAGGAGAGCCAGCCTTTCTATGATAGGCTTATCGGCATCGCGCACTTTCATCCCGGCAAACTCACCCGCTGTTTTATCAAATCTGCCCCTCTGGTCAACAGGCATCACGATCGGCAGTTTATAACGCTTCCCGGTGTGATAATCATCCTGCCCGTGGCCCGGCGCCGTATGCACACAGCCCGTGCCGTCCTCCATTGTAACGTACGATGCAAGGACTACTTTGGATTTCCTGTCTATGAAAGGATGGCGCGCTTCAATGCCCTCAAGGTCCTTCCCCTTCATGGTCTTCAACACCTTATAGCTCTTTACCCCCGCTATCTCCATAACTCGCGCGGCAAGATCCTTCGCCAGTATGAACCTTTCGCCCCTGAATTCCCCGTCAGTCACTTCCGCCTGGACATAATCAAAATCCGGATGGACAGCGACCGCCACGTTTGCGATAAGCGTCCACGGAGTGGTCGTCCATATGATGAAATGTCCCGCCATACCGCTATGAATGGATTCAAATTTCACATAGATCGACGGAGATACCTTGTCTTCATATTCCACCTCGGCCTCGGCAAGCGCGGTCTCGCATGTCGAACACCAGTTTACCGGCTTCAGGTCCTTATAGATATATCCCTTTTCGACAAGCTTACCGAACGACCTGACGATACCGGCTTCGTAATCTTTCGACAGCGTAAGGTAAGGCCTGTCCCAGTATCCCATTATGCCGAGCCGCTTGAATTCATCGCGCTGTATAGCGACATACTTCATGGCATAGTCATGGGCCTTCTTCCTGAACTCAACCTGGTCTATGTCATACTTGGTAAGTTTCAATTCCTTGAATAGCTGGTGTTCGACCGGCAGGCCGTGGCAGTCCCATCCCGGCACATACGGTGAATCAAACCCGCGCATGGTCTTATAGCGCACGACTATATCCTTAAGGATCTTGTTCAGGGCGTGGCCCATGTGGATGGAGCCGTTTGCGTACGGCGGGCCGTCGTGCAGGATAAACTTCGGCTTTCCGCGGGATTTGGCGGCCAATTTGGAATGAAGGCCTTTCTCCTCCCATTCCTTAAGAAGCTTCGGCTCGCGGTTAGGCAGGTCCGCCTTCATGGGAAAACCCGTCTTTGGCAGATTTAATGTGCTCTTATAATCCATATTACTTTATATATTTTCCTATTATCGGCCTAAGTCGGTCCATGGTCTCCGGCGATATCGATTTGGGATCCGTAACGATAGCGTTCTTAAGCGCATCCGCGCACGCGCAGCCTCTGTGGCCCGAAAGCTTCGGAAGGGCTTCGGAGAGGATCTTCTTCGAGATATCGACATTCTTAAGCAGGTTCTGTATTATCATCTCGAGCGAAACCTCTTCTTCGGCCTGGTACCAGCAATCATAGTCGGTGATGCAGGCTAAGGTCGCGTAGCAGATCTCCGCTTCCCTGGCAAGCTTTGCCTCGGCCATATTGGTCATGCCGATTATATCCATACCCCATGAGCGATATAGATTCGACTCCGCCCTGGTGGAAAATTGCGGGCCTTCCATATTTATATATGTCCCGCCCATGCGCATATTTGCGCCTACTTTCATGCCGGCATCATACAGCGCCTTGGCAAGGACCGGACAGACAGGATCCGCGAACTGTATATGCGCCACTACGCCTTCACCGAAGAATGTCATTTGGCGGGCCTGGTTGGTCCTGTCCACAAACTGGTCCGGCAGGACGATGTCGAGCGGCTTCAATTCTTTCTTCAGGCTGCCGCAGGCGGAGACCGATATTATCCTGTCGACGCCCAGTTTCTTCATCCCGTAGATGTTAGCGCGGTAGTTCACTTCGCTCGGCGATATTCTATGGCCCTTGCCGTGGCGCGTCAGGAAGACCACTTCTGCGCCCTCCATAGATCCCGTCATATATTCGTCGGAGGGGTCCCCGAATGGCGTGGCAATCTTTTCCTTCTTTGCTTTGGAGATCTTATCCATGCTGTAGAGCCCGCTTCCGCCAATTATTCCTATCCTGCCTGCCATGATACCCCCTTTATCCCATTCTTGACGCAATATTGAACAGTGTCTTCACCGCGAATAATTGCAGGAACCATATTACAAGCAGCGCAAATATCGGGGAAAGATCCAGCCCGGTATTATAAATGGGTATGATCCTGCGAAACGGCGCCAGCATGGGCTCCGTGGTCCTGTAAAGGAACTGCACTATCGGATTGTACGGGTCCGGATTCACCCAGCTCAATAGCGCCCTGATTATTATAAGCCAGTTCGCTATAGTCAGTATGTAGCTTATTATGGTAGCTATAGCATAGAGGAGATTCCCGAATACAAACATGATTATCCTTTCGAAAGTTCTTTCGACCTTTTACACGCGGCTTCCGCGGCCAATCGGACTATATCGGCGAATTTTCTCTTCTTGAATACTTTTAGCGCGGCTTCGGTAGTGCCGCCCTTGGAGGTGACCCTGCGGCGGAGATCAGAGGGAGATGCCCCCGTCCATCCGAGTAGCCTGGCGCTTCCCGTGGCGGTCTTGACGGCAAGCTTCTCCGCGGTCTTACTGTTAAACTTCAATTTTTTCGCGGCATCCGCAAGAGCCTCCACCATATAGAAAAAATAAGCCGGGCCGCTGCCGCTTATAGCCGTCACGGCATCGACCATATTCTCCCCGACCTCTATCACATCGCCCACCATGGAGAATATCTCGCGCGCCGCGCTCATATGCTCTTCCTTCGCCGAAACGCCCGGGCTGATCGAAGAGATCGCTTCGCCTACTATTGCCGGCATATTAGGCATGACACGCACTACCGGGATATTCTTGCCGACTATTTTCTCTATATGCCCCGTCTTCACTCCGGCGGCTATGGATATCAGAAGTTTCTGAGGCGATATCCCGCAGCATATCTCCTGCTTCAATAGCTGCTCGATATCCTTCGGCTTCACGGCGAGTATTATGATATCCGAATATTTGACGACATAATTATTGTCGATCTCGACTATTATCTTGTATTTCGACTGGATAACGTCACGCCTCCCGGCGTCCATCTCGCTGACCATGAGCGATGTGCTCTTCTCCATCACCGTTGCGAGCCGGCTGAATATTGCCTCGCCCATGTTGCCGCATCCGATTATGCCTATCTTTTTGTCTTTTATCATCTGAATATCGCCCTTCCTATGCGCACAAGAGTGGCGCCCTCTTCTACCGCCACCTCAAAGTCATTGGACATTCCCATGGAGAGCATGGAGTAATTCGTTCCGAGCTCGACATTTACCTTTTCGAGAATCTGCCGAAGGCCCGCGAAATAAGGCCTCACCTCTTCGGGATCGTCCGCCTCGGGAGCGATCGTCATGAGCCCCCTGATCGAGATATTGGGGCAAGCAACGATCTCTTTCAATACGCCCGCCGCCGATTCCGGCGGGATCCCGAACTTCGACTTCTCGCCGGATATATTGACCTGGACCAGGATATCCTGCCTCTTACCGATACGGCCGGCTTCTTTATCTATTGCATCGGCAAGCCTAACGCTATCCACAGAGTGAATAAGCGAAAATATGCCTACGGCATCTCTCGCCTTATTCGTCTGCAGGTGGCCTATCAGGTGCCACTCGGCCCGGTTGCCTATCGCAGCGTGTTTGCGGGCCGCATCCTGCACCCTGTTTTCACCGAAAATCTTAATCCCCGCCCTGGCCGCCTCCAGCATCTGCGATACGGAGGCTTCTTTGGTCACACATACCAGCTGCACACTGCCGGCAGGCCGGCCTGTTTTTTCGCAACACTTTGCTATTCTTTGCGTTACGGATTTGATATTGTCGGCTATCATTCGCGGCATAAAATAACACAATAGTCCTCAAAAGTCAACGCAATTCAGGGCAAAAATATCCCCTGGCTCCTCCACCAGCTAAGCCATGATCCAAAGTTATGTTCGCACTGAAAATATCTCCCATGTACTCAAATCTACAGGGACCGGTCTTTTGTTCAGGATAAAAAGGGGAACCTGCTTAAACTCGGCCACTTGGAAGTGGCCTCATCCTCCTACGCCTTCAACGCTTAGATTGTACGAGGCTTCGAAAGGACGCCTATAGTAATACCACTGCGACATCCTCGGTTCTTTTTAACCCTTTTTATCCTTCTCAAAAGACCTGATATTTTCAATGTGCTCTCTATAACTTCGGATCATGGCTTACTGTATACAAGTAGTCCTAGTTTATGTATAGGCTACTTGCTACCCCCTCACGAGAGGGATTTTTCGGCTATTAGTTTCTGTAGTAGTAGAGTAGGGACGTTTTCAAAATTAGCTTCAGATGTGTCCCCATTTTTAGCTTCAGACCTGTCCCCGGCAGCTGCTTTCATAGCAAAAATATTGCATAGTCTGTAGCCCTGTGGCCCGGGTGCTAAAGCGGGGCGTCGAAAGTCGTAGGGCGTGGCATGGTTTTTTAGCCCGGGACACATACTATATGCTAAAAAGAACGAGCGACCTTTCCGAGTGGAAATTCCTCGCAGGGGAATTTCCACGTCCCCGCGAAGTACCCGGGCCACAGGGCAGAGCTGGGGGATATTTTTGCTTATTCCTGCTGCTTGAATGCCACGATACCCAGCGGCGGGAGGCTGAGGAGGAGAGAGTAATTTCTGCCGTGGCACGGAATAGCATCGGCAGTGACACCGCCGAAGTTGCCGTTACCGCTGCCGCCGTAATCGGCCGCGTCGCTATTGAGCGCCTCTTTCCAGAACCCGCCCGACGGAACGCCTACGCGGTAACCATGGCGGGGCACAGGCGTGAAATTGCAAACTACGAGCAACGGTCCCGCCCCGCGCGAACGGCCCTTCCTTAAAAATGAGATTATGCTCCCTTCATAATCTTTCAGGTCGACCCATTCAAATCCCTCGCAGGAGAAGTCCGCTTCGTACAGAGCCGGTTCGTTCCTGTAGAAGCGGTTAAGGTCGTGGACCCAGCGCCGTATTCCGCGATGCACCGGCTCACGATCCAGGTGCCAATCGAGGCTGCGCTCATGGTTCCACTCCGCCTGCTGGCCGAATTCTCCGCCCATAAATAGAAGCTTCTTGCCCGGATGCATCCACATATAGCCTAAAAGCTGGCGCAATCCCGCGCACTTCTGCCAGAAATCCCCGGGCATCTTGCTGAAGAGTGAACCTTTGCCGTGCGCAACCTCATCATGGGATAAAGGCAGCATAAAGTTCTCGGTAAACGCATATAACAGGCTGAATGTCAGCATCCCGTGGTGATATTTTCTGAAGACCGGATCTTTCGAGATATACTCCAGGGTATCATGCATCCACCCCATATTCCACTTCATCCCGAAGCCCAGCCCGCCCACATACGTCGGGCGTGTCACCATCGGCCATGCGGTCGACTCTTCCGCGATCACCTGGATTGACGGGAACTCCTTATATACCGTCTCATTCAGCAGCTTAAGGAAACTGACGGCTTCTATATTCTCCCTGCCCCCGAACTGGTTGGGAATCCATTCGCCCGGTTTTCTGGAATAATCCAGATAGAGTATCGAAGCGACAGCGTCGATCCTCAGGCCGTCCGCGTGGTATTTATGGCACCAGAAGACGGCATTGGATATAAGAAAACTGCGCACCTCATTGCGCCCGTAATTGAATATGAAACTATTCCAGTCCGGCTGAAAACCTTTACGCATATCCGCATGCTCATACAGGTGCGTACCATCGAAAAATATTAGGCCATGCTCGTCGGAGGGAAAGTGCGAAGGCACCCAGTCGAGGATCACTCCTATACCATGCTGATGAAGATAGTCGACCAGGTACATGAAATCCTGCGGAGTGCCGTACCGGGAAGTCGGCGCAAAGTACCCGGTTATCTGGTAACCCCACGAACCGTAGAACGGATGCTCCATGACCGGCAGGAACTCTACATGCGTAAAACCCATCTCTCTCGCGTATGCCGCGAGAGCCGGGGCAAGCTCCCTGTATGTAAGAGGCCTGCCGCCTTCTTCAGGGACCCTGCGCCATGAACCAAGATGCACTTCATATACCGATATAGGAGATCCGAGGCTATTGGCCTTTGGCCGTGAATCGAGCCAGGAGTGGTCTTTCCATTTATAATCCAGGTCCCATACTACGGATGCGGTCCTGGGGGGAGTCTCCCATAGGAGGGCAAACGGGTCCCCCTTTTCCGCCGAATAATTATTGAATTTGGATTTTATGAAATACTTATAAAGGGTACTGTTGCCGATGCCCGGTATGAAACCCTCCCATATGCCGGAAGAGTCCCTTCTTACAGCCAGAGGATGTGAATCCCTGTTCCAGCCGTTAAATTCGCCTATTACGGATACAGACTCGGCATTCGGAGCCCAGACGGCAAAATAGGTGCCTTTCACTCCGTTATGCGAAACGATATGGGAACCCATCTTCTCATAAAGCCGGAAGTGGTTTCCCTCCCTGAAGAGGTGTATATCAAAATCGGAAAATAAGGTCACAAATTTTAATCGATCGCGGCCCTGACAGCGTTTATCTTTTTATTCGACTGCTCAAGTTCAGCCTTAGCGCTATTCAGCTCTTCCTGTGCGGCGCTGAGTCCGCTCCTGGCAAGATTTAACTCTTCTTCCCTGCGCGCTCTTTCCTTCATCAATTTCTTTATTATAACATCGCGCTGCTGCACCAGCATGTTATTTGTAGCTTCGGATGATATCGCCGCCTGATTGAAGATCTCTATGTTCCCGTAAATAATCCATAGTGAAATAAACATGATTACAACCAGTCCTACTGCCACGACGATCATCTCCTTCTTATCCATACTCCCTCCTTTTGTTCCCGGCCTTGCTCAGGAAAATAATTCCGAGTCTGCCGATGGATTTTTTATTCTGTTATCAGGGCTCTCTCTGCCATGGGGATCCTGCCAACCCAGTACCAACGCGGAAAGATAACCGTAAAAGCAACCATTATCGCCGTAAATGGCCATCCCGCAACGATATCGATCGCCGCGGCCGCCTTCAGATTAGTAAGGTTCAGGGTCACCAGTAACACTGCAAAAAACATATATGCCGCGCCCCATACAAAGGTAATTATCTGCCAGGCCTTTTTATAGAAAGGGCTCAAACGGATCTCCGCCGGCATGGCAACTCCGGACGCTTCGGCAAGAATCTGGATAAGGCTGCGAGGAAAGAATAAGGATACCAGAAATATAATTCCACATAATACACTGTCCGCCGCCTGAGCAAAGAGGTAAAGAGCAGCGCTTTTGCTCGCAAGGACTACAGCTATTCTCATGAATATCATTAGGACAGCTATCACGGCAAAGACATTAATTTTGTGCTCACGAGCATAAGCCACAACCAATACGCCCAGGCACCATATCAACGCAAAAAACGAACCAGCGAACAACATGCCACGGCTTATACCGATAAAAAATATGGCCTTAGGTATAAGAAACCCGATGGTCATAGACTTCCAAGGAAATGTCTTTCTGAAATCGTTCCAGGATCGATTCAATGTCACCTCGCCTATTTTGACGGCGTGTAATTCCTGGTAGTTCTGATTATATTCCCGGAGGAATCATACTCGGTCACTTCTTCATATGCAACAGGCCTCTCGGAATCACGGCCAAAGGCCTCTTTCGCTGATTTGAAGACCGGCTTCGACAGCGCAATCGCTCCGAAAATACCAGCTATCAAGCCTATGATAACAAGAATCGCTATTACAAAAGGTATTAATTTTTTCACGAAATCCTCTTAAACTTAAACATATTCCTCTAACCTATCTGCTCTGTTTCCAACGGTATCGCCCTAGCCTTACCGTCGCTTATAAGGAGCTGATCAAGCGCCTCCGTGGCACCGACTTCCGAACACTTCCCGGGGCAATTGTAAGTGTAGAAGTCCATCCCAAGAATATATTTATCTATGTCCACTGAAACATTGGCATCAAACAGGTCATTCAGGAGCTGCACATATTCCTTGATAAACATCAGCTTTTGCACATGCGTCAGTTTGTTCCAATCCAACAGGTTGACTTTACTGCCGTCCCAACGGGAGGCCCCTGTCGGAAAGAACCAATTTTTTATTACTTCATTGCCATTAAATTCATAAAACGAGCCCTTATTTTCTGGGGCATGTTCATATTTTCTGCTCCATTTCACCACCCTGCCCTCTTCTATGTAGAACGTTATTACATCATTCCTGTTCCTGGATGTCCAGTCGTGATAAACCAGCCATTCCTTATCAAGTATCTTATGCGGGATATCTACTCTGTCCTTATCCTGGAATATCTTCCGAAGCTCATCTTCAGGCATTCCCACATATACAACACCCCGCCATGTCCTGATCTTCTCGTTAAACTCTTTCTGTGTGTCGGCGCTTCCCGACATCATCTGGCCTGTAGTCACCTCTCCCATGGCTGTCTGCGCGATGAAGAAGCTTATCATCAATAAACTGATTATCTTTTTCATAGCCACCTCCTTGCTAAAAATTAAAAAACAACCCTTGAGGGTTGTCAATAATCCTATTTCTGCCGTTTTATTCATCGTCATGGTAACCTCCCTCCCCGAGTTGCAAAATTATATTACCACTTATGCAGAAATTAGTCAACAACTATTGGTAGGAAGCGGCTGGGCATGGTATAATAATACATATGAAAAAGTGCGAAAAAAGAAATATCCTCTACAGGCAATGGGGGTGTTCGTCGCCCAGGGCATGCATGCTGATGGTACACGGCCTTGGCGGCCACAGCAATAATTGGGAATTCGTCGCAAAATTTCTTGTCGAACATGGGATAACGTCCTACTCTATAGAGCTCAAGGGATTCGGAAATACTGAAGGGGTCAGGGGACATATTGACTCTCTTAACGTTTATATAAAGGATGTCCGCCGACTCTACAGCATTATACGAAAGGAACATAAACGTGTCCCTATCTTCATAGCTGGCGAAAGCATGGGTGGTCTCATAGGGTTTCTGACAGTACTGAAAAAACCACAGCTCTTCCGTGGATTGATATGCGTCTCTCCGGGCTTTAAAAGCAGCCTCAGTTTCTCCCTGATGGAATACCTGAAGATAATCACGGCCCGCCTGTACAACGCAAAGAAACAGTTTTATATGCCTTTCACTAATGAGATGTGCACACGTGATCCGGAGTGCCTGAAGATAATGGACAATGACAAACTGGAGCATAAATGGGCGACCCCAAAACTCCTGCAGAGCATTCTTCTTGGGCAGATCACCAGTAATATGCTTAAACATAAGATAAAAACAGATACCCTATTCCTTCTGGCCAGTGCGGATACATTCGTAAGTTCGGAAGCGAGCAAAAAGATCTTTAAAGGAATAAAATTCGAACATAAGCATATTATCGAATATCCCGAGATGCGCCATAGCCTTACTATGGAACTTGGGCGGGAAAAAGTCTTCGATGACCTGCTGGGGTGGTTAAATAAAAGAATTTGAACTCTAAGAATGGCGGTGTCATGATCGATTCCATGGTCAGGAGCATTCTCCAGGATATTACCATAAAAGATATCCTTGAAGCCATTAACAAAAAACACGGCAACAAACCGGCTCTCCGGATAAAGAACGACGATGGCGCATTCAGGGAAATATCTTTCGTAAAACTTGGCCGGCGTGTAGTAAGCATATCCTCCGCGCTGATCAATCTCGGGATCAATAAGGGCGACAGGGTAGCTATACTCTCCGAAAACCGGCCCGAATGGGCCTGCGCCTACTTTGGCATACTTTCCTGCGGCGGCATAATTCTTCCTCTCGATGTAAAGCTATCCGATACAGAAGTTGAATTTATCCTGAATGACAGCCGGGCAAAATGCATCTTCCTGAGCGCTAAATATGCCGGCACAATAGACCGCATCAGAAATGTCCTGCCTTATCTCGAAAACATAATCCTACTGGATAAGACCGATCGCGATGATCTAATACAGATGGGAAAACTCAGACCGCACAGAGGAAAAGAACGGACCAGGCATATCTATCCTTCGGATACCGCCATAGTAGTATACACATCCGGAACAACCGGGGTAGCGAAAGGCGTGGAGATAAGTTGTAAGAACCTGCTCTTCCAGGTCTCGGAGTTCAGCAGAATAATGGCTATAACCCCCAAAGAACGCCTTCTTTCGGTTCTTCCGTTAAACCATATGCTCGAGATAACGGGCGGCCTTATAGCGCCGCTCTATATAGGCTCATGCGTCACATATTGCGATACCCTGAAGACCAATGAGCTGCTGCCGATAATAAGAGAGGCGGGCATCACCGCCATTATATGCGTGCCTCTGGTCCTCAAGATGCTCTATTCTTCCATCATGAAAAAAGTATCCAGGCTGCCCGGCTACAAGCGGGCAGCTTTCGACATGCTCTTTAAACTGTCGAAATACCTGCTCATGCGCAATATATGGGCGGGAAGGATTCTATTTCGTTCAGTGCATAAAGAATTTGGCCACCGCCTGCGTATATTCATAAGCGGAGGCGCGCCTCTCGATAGCGAAGTTGAAATCGGGTTGAGCGCCCTCGGGTTCAGGATACTTCAGGGATACGGCCTAACCGAAACCGGCCCGGTCATATCAGTCAACACCCTGGAAGACCGCAGGTTCGGCTCCGTGGGGAAGCCTCTGCCGGGAGTCGAGGTTATGATATTGAGGGAGAAAAGTTCCGATAGCGGCGGCGAGATACTGACGCGCGGGCCGCATGTAATGAAAGGTTACTACCGGAATCCGGAAAAGACATCGGAAGTCCTAAGGAACGGATGGCTGCATACGGGCGACCTGGGGTATATTGATGAGGATGGTTTTCTGTTCATATCCGGCCGGAAGAAGAACCTGATAGTGCTAGGGGGAGGGAAAAAAGTATTTCCCGAAGAAGTCGAAAGCGTAATAGGCGCAAGCCCCTACATAAAAGAGATCTGCGTAATGCCGAGAACCGCCGCCAGGGGCCTGCGCGAGGGCCATGAAGAGGTCTTCGCGGTGATAGTGCCGAATCTTGAAATTCTCGAAGGGCGCGGAATAGCTTCGCGGGAGGAGATATCGCGTATCATAACATCCGAACTCGCGCGTTTGGGCGGAAAACTCGCCCCTTATAAAAGAATAACGGCCTTTGACATCTCCTATGAGGAACTGCCGAAGACCGTTACAAAAAAGATAATAAGGCCTGCCGTATCCAGGATGGTTGCTAAATAATACTCTCCTTAGCAGAAACTGTCTGCTGCTCAATCTTCATCACGGGCTTCTGGGGTGCCAAGACTTTTTCCGAGAACAGGTTCTTGGCTATCCACTGTTTAGCGGGGGTGCTTGGCGAAGCTACTTCGACCTGTGTCTGTTTAGCGCTTACTTCGCCAAAATATACCCCGACCGGCGTGGTATCCGGGGTCAGGTAAAATACAGCTATCATATCGCCGGTCGTTGCGTAGATAGAGACATTGGGCATCTCTTTCAGCAGCCTTCTCATCTTCGCATAGCACTTCTCGTACCTGTAGTCAAACACCTTTATATCCGCCTCGCCCCTCCATTCCTCTATCTCAGCCGTAGAATTGCCTATTAAACTGCTCATCACATCTTTAGACGTGGCACAACCGCACAATGCCGCGCATAATATCAGCGTGATAACGATCTTTGCCATCTCGTCCCCCATTTGCATGCCAAATCAAATGCCCTCCGTTTCGCGAAGGGCATCTGAAAAATCACTACCTCTGCTCTTAACGACCGGCGTCCTTGCGCTTGGAAAAACAATCCTTGCAGTATACCGGACGGTCTTCTCTGGGTTTAAAAGGAACTTCACATTCCTTCTTGCAATCCGCGCAGATAGCCTTATGCATCTCGCGAGGTCCGCCGAAACCGCCACCCTGATATGCCATGCTTCCTCCTTTTTTAAGCCTCTTCCTTATCGATTCGTTCCTGAATATCACGGGGAAAGTATACCACAATCATGGCGGGAATGGAAATATATTATTGTCATATCCGGCCTCGATGCTCCCGCGCGGCACATCACCGTGGGGCCTGAATATATTCCGGCGGCCCAGGGCCGATTCCGCGATAACGGCATTTTCTCTCCGGTAACCCATGACACTGGCGCCTTCGGCAGGATTATAAAAAATATGCCTTATAGGGCCGCGGGATGCTTCCTTTTTCAACAGCTTCCTGATCATATCTCCGTATATGCGCGAAGCCACCTTCTGCCCGAATGACTGATGGAATGGGCCGGCCAGCATATCCCTCCCGCCAATAAGCCCTTCCGAGGGATGGAGCCCGCACCGAAGGACTTTTACTCCGCTTTTTCTGAATATTCTCACAAGGCTCGCGCAACGCGCGACCGCCTCATCTTCGGTAAGCGGGCTGTATCTTCCACTCTTCCACATAACGGCCAGGGCCGTACCTCTCATAACAATAACCGGATATATCCTGACTTCCGAGGCTTTCATGGCGATCGACATGCGGGCTGTAGCCAGCTCTCCGGCAGGCGTACTGCCCGGCAATCCCACCATAATCTGATGCCCCAAAGTAAATTTCTCCATACGGATAAACCGCGACGCTTTCCTGACATTGGCCGGGGTATGCCCCCTCTTCGCGGCGTCCAATACTCTGGCGGACATGGACTGCACTCCGAGCTCGATACAGTTAACATGGCATCTCTTAAGCATCTTCAGGATATCTTCATTTATGCAATCCGGCCGTGTAGATATCCGGATGCCGTGAATCCGGTGGCTCCTGATAAAAGGCCGGACCGCCATTAAATATGCCTCCTGTTTTTCTATCGGCAGGGCTGTAAAACTGCCACCGAAGAACGCGGCTTCCCTTTTCGTTCCTGTGTCCGGGATCGTCTTAAGGTATTTTCGGATGGTAGAAGATATTTCAGATACGCTTACAGCTCTCTTCCTGCCGGATATTTTCTTCTGCGCGCAGAAGATGCAGGTATGCGGACAGCCTTCATGCGGTATAAAGAACGGAATAGTATAATGTTCTTTCATATGAATGACAATGCTACGGTAGCGGCCGTGGCCAGAACCTGGCCCGCTACCGATATTACCGTGCGGGTAGAGCTGCGCTTCTTTGCCTCTTTCGTAACAGCATTCATTGCGGTGAGACAGGTTATCCTGACCGCGTTCTGCTGCTCTGTAAGCTCGCCCGCGCGATCCTCATAGTAAGAACCTGATTTGCAATCGAGGCAGTCATAAAGCCTCATAAGGTCGCAATCCTTCCATTTTGAGAGGGTGACCTTATCATATTCTATATCGAATATTCCGGATTTTTTTATATATTCGGACCTTCTTTTGGCCAGGAGCGCCTGATACTCCTCCAGGGCAATGCTGCGGGCCACACCGTCTTCCCATGTTTCTTGTTTTATATTATATATGAGAGCTACCAGCTTGAGGGCCTTATCATCATCGAGATCCTCGAAATCTTTGAATTCCTGCCCCTCTACCCTGTATGCGCACGGATATCGCATAGTGGCGCAGCCGCATACAAAGATGCACAGGCAGGCAAAGAAAACCGATATCCGGACAGGACCTTTCATAGGCCGCTATTATTTCTTCTTCATCGCCGCAAAACTTCCGAATAGGGATTCCAAGACCGCGCTCCACATCACCTTGTACTGCTTATCAAAATATATGGAATCCGCAACAGGCTTCCCCTGAACGGTCATCAAGAGGACGCCTGTCCGGAAGATCTTTTTGTCATCATCTCCGCCGGAAATCATCTTGGACCAACGAACCTGCCCTTCCATCTCAATCGAGCTTCTTACAATCGGCTCATAGACTTCCAGCAAAAGAATGTCACCCTTATTCAATTTCCTGACAGAATCAAAGCAGAGACCCTCGACACTCACGTTCCTGCACACACCCAAATATTTATTATTATTATCACCGTCGGGGGCCGTTTCAACGACCCGGAACTCGACCCTTGTATTTATATCATACTTGACCTTGAAATAGACCTTAAGCTCCGTATCGAACCTCGAGAATTTCCGTCTCTCTAAAAAACCCTTCTTTTTCATATCATCAGCCTCCCGATCTTTCTTCGGCAACAGCGCCTTATACCTTCAGCGGCAGTATGTGCCTCCATTTATCCGAAAGGATCCTGCAGTTCTTCTTGAGGAGCCCATAATCATCTTTTACATACTCTTTATATTCTGACGCCCTTCTTGACCTTCCGCCATTACCTACATGCATGGCCTCGACATTTACAACCACATTCCTGTATCCGGCGGCTATACTCGCCAGCGAAACATCGAGATCATAGCAGTGCATAAAACCATAGCTCTCATCCAGGCCCTTTATGCGCTCCAGCAGCTGGCGTCTCATCGTAAAACATAACCCGTCAACCACGGCGACATCCGAAACATCCTCATCCATGGGCTCATTCAGATCCTCATTCTGGAGGTTATGCCGGAGGCTGGATTCATTGACGCATCCATTCTTATATATCTCTTTCCTTCCGGCCAGGCCGGCTATGCCTATCTTCGGATCCTTGTCCATTACTTCCGCTATCTTCTGAAGCCACCTTTCATCCATTATTATCACATCATTATGGATGACCATTATATAATCGTATCGCGCGGCGGCTATTCCCTGGTTTATAGCCCTGATCGGCCCGAGATTCCTGTCATTCCTTATGTAGGTTAGAGGCGCCTTATCGTTTATGCCGTCAAAGTATTGCTTCACTTCCGGCCTGGAGCCGTTATCTATTATGATGAGTTCGAACGGGATTCCGGCCGAATTTCTCAATATCGATTCCACAGCCAGCTTTGTGTAGCCGAGCTGGTTCCAGACCGCGATTATAATGCTCATGCCTCTCATAATATATGCCCTACCTTAGGTTACGGTTCCATTCCGACGGGCCTGCGCAGCGACTTCTTCTCGGAATGCATCCTTTTATCCCTGAGCATCTTCTCCCTGGAGCGGCGCGAGCGCCTGCGTTTCTGGCGGCGGATCTTCTCCATCCTTTTCCGCGATTCCGCCTCACGGCCCAGGACAATCGACTCTATCTTATCGGCAAGTATCCTTCTGGCCAAAAACCGGTTAAGGGCCTGGGACCGGGTCTCTTGGCATTTGATCTCGATGCCAGTTGGCCTGTGCTTAAGATAAACGCACGCGGATGTCTTATTGACCTTCTGCCCGCCCTTCTTGCCGGCAAGAATAAATAACTCCGTAATGTCCGCTTCGCGTATTCCAAGAGCAGCCATCTTTACAGCCAGCGCTTCTTCTTTATTCTTACGCATAATCCGGATGGCCGGCGCGATTATCTTCGCGCACGGCTTTTTCGGTACCGCAGCAGTAATTCTCCGTAACGCGCGTCACGGCGGATATATTCCAGATCGGGATCCCTGTCCATATGTTTAAATGCCCTATAGCCGAACTTAATCGCTTTCTCGAGCGCCTCTATGCAAGAATCGGATCTCTTCAGGAGTGAATAGTCACAGGCAAGGTTATAGCGGATTGTGGGATCTGTCGGGAGCAGGTTGGCGAGCCTGAGGTCCATCTCCAGCCCTTTTGCGTACAGGCCCTTTTTAGTATAAGCATCGCCCAGGAGAAAAAGCGCATTGACATGATCGGGGCTCTCCCTGATCACGTCCTCATAGAAAGATATCTCGAAGTCGATGTCATCTTCTTCGAGATATCTTCCGGCCTTTAATATACCCCATTCCTTATTCATGCGGCATATTATATCATTGCCCGCGGTAATTTAGCAAAAATTTTATACCCCTGCGGGGCCGTCCTTGCCGCCATCATCTTTATGGCCGTGCCAATGGCCCTTACTCTTACCGCTCCTGTCCTTGAAGCGCCTCATCTTCTTCTCCATCGAAGCTTTCATCTTACCAAACTGCTCCGGTGTCAGGACCCGCTTCATGGCCGTCACCTTATCCACCCTGTACTGTATCTGCTGGCCTACCAGATTTTTCAGGTCGGCAACCAGGGTATTCACGCGGGCCGTATCCGTTACCGGTTTCTCGAGCTCCTCTTTAAGGGCAACACGCGCGGCACGGATCTTCTCTTTAAGATCCTTCGACTTAGCCATAAACTCAGCGCGGTCCTTATCGAGCGCATCCTTCTGTTCCGGTGTCAGCTTCAGCTCTTCAGCCATCTTCTTAAAGTGCGCATCTCTCTTCGCCGCACCCTGCGGGACGCCTCTCATCTCGCCGGCATAGACAAAAGCTGCCGAAAATATAACCGCCGCGGCTGTTACCACCGCCATAAATCCGCCGATACCTCTCCTCATAACATCACCCCCCTTTTTATCCCTTAGACATGTGTATTATAAAAAAAGTTCCCGCTACAGAAGTAATTCCGCCCCGGTCCCTATGTCGGTATTGAAGATACCGTAACCATTAACCTCTTCGGCATCAAGGTTCGTTATATAACCCATCTGTTCATCCAGATATTCGTTCAGCGGGTTCTTTCCCGCCACCGGTACCGCCACAACCAGGGCTATAATTACCGCAACCGCTGCCGCAAATGCTGCAATCGGCCCCGGATTGTGACAGAGAGAAGCGATTAGCTCCGCAATAGATTGCCGAACCGGCCGTCCCGCCGTTACGCGCTCCCTGATCCTCTCGAATATATAGGCAGGAGGCTCTTCTCTGACAGATGCCCTAAAAGGCTCTATCGCGCCGGAGTGCACCCTTTTTTCCAGTTCGCGGCAGGCCGCGCACCGGCTTATATGGGCCTCTACCTCGCTTCGCACGATTGCCGCAAGTTCTCCGTCAACGTAATCCGTAAAAAGCAGGTCTCTTACCTTTTTACAATCCATGGCTATCGCCCCTTTCTTCCCATAGCAAGGAGTCTTTCACGCGCCCTCCTGAGCCTGGAACGGACCGTATTTATATTGATATGCAGAGTATCTGCTATGGCCCGGTAATCAAGCCCCTCTATCTCCCTTAATACTATACAGGCGCGCTGGTCGGGATCGAGCGCATCGATAAGAGGCTCTACGGCTTCCATAAACTCTTCCTTATCGAATTGCCGGCTTTCGGCCCGCGGAGCCTCCCTGTCATGCAAGGCCGGATCATACTCCAATCTGCCACATACATGCCGCGCTCGGCATTTGCAATAGTTTATAGCGGTATTGGCCGTGATTCGGTATATCCAGGTCTTGAGCGATGACCTGAACCCAAAACCGCGGAGATTACGGTGCACCTTCACAAAGACATCCTGGGTAACCTCATCCGCGTCATCGCGATTATTGGTTATCCGCAGCGCCACATTATAGACGAACGGGCTCGTAGACCTGTATATATCCTCAAAAGCCGCCATATCGCCTTTTGCCGCCCTGGCTATTACATCGTTCGATATATCGGACATACTGAACCCTCATTACCTTTGACAGGCGATCCGCCTGGAAAGTTCCCTTTTTTTGACCCATTCCGCCATATCCTCGAATACCTTCTCTTTGCCGAGATCGATCGAGAGGGCATGATACATATCGGGATATTCAATAAGTGTTTTATCGCAAACTGTAAGCTTGGTGAATACATTTCTGGCCGCTGAGGGATCCACCAATTTGTCATTACCCGATAAGAGAAATAGGACCGGCACTTTCAGCCTTGCCTTCAATATACAGGCCATCAGCTGATCGACCATTATATTAAACAGCGTGACGGCATTTGCCGAGCGGCGCTCGCGCTCATCGGAATCCATCTTATCGCTGTAATCGGTATCGCGCGTGCACATATTGGAACTAAACGGTATTTTAAAATACCGCTTCCGATCATAGATAAGCGCTATGAATATTTTCAGATACTCCAGAGGCGGCAGTTTCATCCTGCTGGCAAATGCGGGCGATAAGCATATAAGCCCTTCGAACAATTTCGGATGCCTGATAGCAAGCAAAAACGATTCCAGTGCTCCAAGGCTCTCACCTACCAGATATATTTTCTTTGAGGGATTAGCTCCGGAAGCTATATCGTAAATCCGCAGGATTTTATCATAATATCCAGGGGCTCCGGAAAGCTCCGGGGCATAAGACGATATGCCTTTTTTGAGAAAGAATCCGGCAAGCGCTTCCCAGCGCCCCGCATGCGCTCCGAGGCCGTGTACCAATAAAAAAACGGCTTCCGGCGCCGGAGTCACCCATTGCCTGTAGCCGCTGACATTTTTCATCAGGCCATACCCTGTCGTGAATACCCTAAAAGTAATTATTAAATATCTCTACGAGCCTTGTCGAAAGGCGCACTGCTATGCCGGACTCTGCCGAGGCTTTCTTATCACGCGCATATTCGGCGAGCCCTATGGCCGTTACAAGACAGACACTCTCTATGCCGGATATTCTTCCGCGCGTATCCTTCACGGCACCCAGCTTCACAGGACAGGAGATCTTCTCTTCTATAAGCTCTATCATGCCGTCTGCCAGGGCAGAACCTCCTGTAATAATAACTGATGGAGAAGCGGATCCTTTCTTCGAACATTCCGCCAGTCTTTTCGATATCCCTGAGATTGCAGCATCGAAGCCCGCGATTTCCCTATCCAGTATATCAAAAGATTCCAGGATGCCTCCGAAGAAAACCGATATTTCCGTCAGAGAACTGCCCATATCTACAAGTATGGCGCCCGACTCCTTCTGGTTCTTGTCAAGAAGGCTCATTCCGTCGGCCACTCCGGTAAAGACGACCTCTTTAACATCATACCCGGCATCATTAACGCATTTATATATGCTCTGGATATGGTTGCTGTTCGCGGTTATTACAAATATTTCGCAGGCAAGCCGCGACGCGTAAAGGCCGAAGGGATTCTTTATCCACGGCTGGTCATCGATCGAAAAACCACGAACTATCCTGTGAACTATCTCCCTGTCAAACGGAAGATGTATGGTGCCGGCCGCATCTATACTCTTATTTATATCAGACCGCGTTATCTCCCTGCCTCTAAGCGAAATCGGCACCATACCTGCAGACCGCGTACCTTTCAGGTCGCCGCCGCTGACATTGACATATATTTCACCGCATCTTCTGTCAGGGCCTGATTTAAGTTTTGCCAGCGCCTTTGTAACAGATTCCGTCAGGCTGCTTACATCCGTGACCATGCCTTTTGATACGCCATGCGAATCGACCGTCGCATGCGATAATATTTCGAATCCGCCGTCTTTACCTATTAATGCCATGACTGCGGCAATCTTCGAAGATCCTATGTCCAGCCCCGTAACGACAGAAGGTTTCCTCATGATAATTTTGGCCCTATTATGACATCTTTAAAACGAACATCTATATACTTTATATTATCCATGACAAGCCTCGGATCCCTGAGTGTCCTCGCCAGGAGTTCAAGCCTATCCTTGAAACGTTCCGAGCCTATCCTGACTTCCACCCCGCCTTTAAGGTAAAAGATAAGATTATTCGGATCATTAACACTGATCGATATGACCCCGATGTTCGTAAGCTGGCGTACCTGGCCTATCTCCCGAAGAAGATCTAGCGCGCGCCTGAGATTCTTAGTCGCGGCATGCGAACTTCCGGCGCCAATATTCACGCCTATTATGATCGGCATATCATTTAGCGCGTCGACCCTGCTTCCCGCCGGAAGCACTACCCCATCTTCATCGACGGGATAGAATCTGGCCCCTTTTACAAGAGCCACCGGCCTGCGCATCTTAAGATTTATAACGAGCCTGTCGGGAGGGGCAATGCTCACAACCACATCCTTCACGTCGCCGTAACTGTTCTGGATAAACCTGGCTATATACTTCAGGTCTATATTGAATACATTCCGTCCGCTATTCGCTTTTAAAACATAATCACTGATATAGGATGAAGCCTGGGGCGAAAGAAATGAAGACTTTAGATCCACGGATCGCAGCTTGAAATAACCCGACTCATTCAGGAATGCCCTCACAAGCATCACCGCAAAGAATATGAAGAATCCTATAACAGCGAGCGTCATTGCTTTCGAAACCACAAAATCCCTGATTCCAGGCGCTGATGAGCCGTTCCTGCTTTTCTTTGTCTTCCTGAATCTTCCCATATCCTCCGCCTATCTTTTTAACAACGCATTATTGATAAGTTTAATACATAAATCCCCAAAACTCAAGCCAATTGCCTGAGCGGCTTTCGGCAACAGGCTTCTTTCGGTCATTCCAGGGATCGTATTTGCCTCCAAAACATACATCTCTCCTAAATTATTCATCATTATATCTACACGCGAAAAACACCTGCACCCGAGCGCCCTATGCGACCTCTTCCCGAGTTCCCTGGCCTTGGCCGCGGTCGCCTCATCAAGCGGCGCCGGCACAAGATACTTTGTCTCGGGATCCTTATATTTCGCCTCGAAATCATAAAGACTGCCCTTAGTGACTATCTCTATCACCGGCAACGGTTCATCATTGATTATTCCGACCGTCAGTTCCCTGCCGGATATGTACTCTTCCAGAAGCACCAGGTCGCCGTATTCAAATGCCTTATCAAGCGCGAATGGAAGTTTTTCCTTACCCTTAACCACGGAGAGGCCTATGCTCGATCCTTCCAGGTGCGGCTTCACAACCATAGGAAATCCGAGATCATAGCAATCCTCTATCCTGTAATCGTCCTTCTTAAATACCACATAACGCGGCACCGGAAGGGCCGACTTCTCAAATACTTTCTTGGCCAGTACTTTATCTATCGTGGTCCTGGAAGCCTCGGGACCTGACCCTGTGTAGGCTATTTTAAGGTCCTCCAGCATCTTCTGGACAGTACCGTCTTCTCCGAATCTCCCGTGGAGCGCGATGAAGGCAACATCTATTTTATTCCTCGTGATCGCTTCTCTGGCATCACCGTGGACATCCAGCAATACGGCATCAATGCCTTCCCGCAGAAGGGCCTCATGGACCGCTTTGCCGGACATCAGGCTTATATCCCTTTCGTTCGACTGCCCGCCGGCGAGAACTCCTACCCTGCCGATAACCTTCCGTTTCATATAAGTTTCACTTCCATATCAAGATCCATCCCGTAATTCTCTCTGACTTTATCCCTTACATATTCGGCCAGGTCAAGGACATCTCTGCAGGTTGCGCCGCCGCGATTTATAATAAAATTCGCGTGCTTCTCCGATATCTCAGCGGCGCCGATCCTCTTGCCTTTTAATTTCAGCATATCTATCATCTGGCCGCAGGTAAACTGAAAATTATCCGGATTCTTGAACATACATCCGGCGCTTGGGGCGTCAAGTACCTGCTTATCTCTCTTTATCTTAAGGAACCTGCGGCAACTGGAATTCAGGCTCTCTTTTCCGGACCTGTCTAACTCAAGCTCCGCTTCAAGTATTACATACCTGTCAAGATTTGAAGACCTGTATCCGAAGCGGAGATCCTTTCTGCTGAGCGTATGCGTCTTCCCGGAAAAGTCCATAACCTTCAGCGACCTGATAAGTTCCCCTATGTTCCTGTAGGCAGGATTTTTGTGTCCGCCGGCATTCATGGAGATCGCTCCGCCCACGGTACCCGGTATGCCGACGAGCGACTCGAGCCCGCCAAGCCCTTTGTCACAGGCCGTCTTTACAAGCCTGGGCAGGCTGAAACCCGCACCGACCCTGACGGTAGTTCCGGTTATCCTGATAGATTTAAAAAATTCATTTCCAAGATGCGCCAATAAGCCGCTGAAGCCTCTGTCGCGCGCAAGCACATTCGACCCGTTGCCGATCACGAGCATAGGCACCTTATGCTTACGCACAAACCGCAGGAGCCTTTTCAGGTCCACGGCATCTGCCGGTTCCACCCACAGGTCGGCCGGTCCGCCTATCCTGAATGACGTATGCGCGGAGAGTTTCTCGCCCGTCTTTACCTTCCCCTTGACTGTCTTCTTTAATTCCGGGGCCAGTTTCGAATAGCCCCTGTATCCCGCCGATGCGCATGCGTTCTTATTCATCATACCGCTCAATCTGTCCGCTACGCTCTTTATATCACCGGCGCCGAGAACGAGCACTATATCTCCCGGCTTCTTGATCTTCATTATGCGGCCGGGTATCATATCCTTCGGCAGGACTTCGACATCCGATATACCGCTATCTTTCACTCTGGTATATATGTTCATTATCGAAACGCCTTTTATCTCCTTTTCGCTTGCGGAATAGATATCGGTAAGTATCAATTTGTCCACGCCCTTAAAACATCTTCCGAATTCTTCCGCGAGGAATTTTGTGCGTGAATAACGGTGAGGCTGGAAGACGGCTATTACCCTTCTTCCTTTCCAGTTACGGCAGACATCGAGCACCGCCCTTATCTCCGTGGGATGATGCGCATAATCATCGATGAGCATTACGCCATCCGCATCTGCCCTGAGCTGGAAGCGCCTCTTTGCTCCGTCGAAATCCTTTATGGCGCCCGCTATCTCCCTGAAACTTATCCCGGCCTTCAGGCCCACAAGCACCGCGGCCAATGCATTCAGGATATTATGCCTGCCCGGTATGCTGAGACTGACCGTACCCAGCAGCCTGTTCTTATATACACATTTGAACAAGGCCCTGAAGCCGTCCATCCTGATATCCGTCGGATATATATCCGCTTCTTTCGAGAATCCGAAACTTTCGCTGTGCCTGCGGAAGCCTTTCATCATGATGCGGATATTCAGGTCTTCAATATTATAGAAAACTGACCCTCCGGGCTTCACATTATCTATGAAGGCCCTGAAGGCGGAGCGTATATGGCCAAGGGACCTGAAATGGTCGAGATGCTCCATCTCGATGTTCGTGATCACGGCATACATGGGCTTAAGGCGCACGAACGAACCGTCGCTTTCGTCCGCCTCGACTACCGCATATTCCCCTTCGCCGGTCTTCGCATTGCCTCCGAACCTGCTCACTTCCCCGCCGATTATAGCTGTGGGTTTCAATCCCGCGTTTTCGAGCATTACCGATATTAGAGATGTCGTCGTGGTCTTACCGTGGGTGCCGCTTATGGCGATCCCTTTCCTGCGGTTGAATATCTCGCCCAGCATCCCGGCGCGATGCATGATCCTGACCCTGCGCCTGAGGGCCGCCTTCACCTCCGGATTATTCCTCGAGATCGAGGAAGAGTAGACGAGGATATCCGCGTCTGCTGGGAGATTAGAGGCCCGGTGGCCAGCAAACATCTTCCCGCCCATACCCTCGAGCCTGTCGGTTATATGGTTCTTTTCGATATCCGAACCCGATACCTCATGGCCCATCTCCAGGAGTACCCGGGCGATGCCGCTCATGCCTATCCCGCCTACTCCCACGAAATGTATCTTCTTTCTGGAGCTTACCATATTATCTTCTTCCCGCCAATTTCACTACCTCTTCCGCGAGGCGCGCCGATGCATCGGGCACCGCAATGTTTCCGGCCGCCTCGGCCATAGACCTCATTCTGCCCGTATCATCCATCAGGCCCGTCACGCAATCCCTGAGCGCCTCAGGCTTAAGGCCTGCCTCCTCCATGACGATCGCCGCGCCGTGCTTCGCAAAAGCGAGCGCATTATCCAGCTGGTGGCTCTTTGCGTACGGATATGGTATTAGTATCATAGGCTTGCGCAATGCCGCCAGTTCAAATAGCGCTGATGCGCCCGACCTTGTTATTACGAGATCCGCCGCGCCATAGGCTTCCTCTATCCTGTCGATAAAAGAGTATACTCTCGATTCAACCTCCAGCGCTTCATAAGCCTTAAGCACCCACTCGTAATCCTTAACTCCGGTTATATGTACGACCTGGACTGATGATTTGCGCCCGGCGTCCATTAGCCGCAGGGCGTCGATGAACGCCCTGCTCAATAATGTCGCGCCCTGGCTGCCGCCGATAACTAGGACCGTAAACTTTTTCGGGCTGAGCCCGAAGTGTCCGGGGCCGTCTTTGCGGCCGCCGTGCAATACTTCCGGACGCACGGGATTACCGGTAAATACTACCTTGCCTGAATCTTTATCCATCGAGGCTTTTGTCTCCCTGAAACTTACCGCTATCCTGTCGGCAAAATTAAATAGCGCCTTATTGGCCCGGCCGGGCATAAGATTCTGCTCATGCACTAACCTAGGAATGCCAAAAATCCCCGCGATAAATACTACGGGAAACGAGACATATCCGCCAAATCCTACCACAATATCAGGCCTGTATGAAAGCATCATAGGCACGACTCTGCAGATATCAAAAGCCAATTTCACGGATGCGGCCATGATCTCGGGCGACATTCCGTACGGAAGCTTATTCGCCGAAAGCGTGGCATATCGCGCGCCCTCCCTTTCGAATATCCTCTTATCAAGGGCCTTGCCGCTGCCGATGTACATTACATCGATACCTTCGCGGCGGCTTCTTAACGAACGTCCGAGGGCTATCGCCGGAAATATATGGCCCCCCGAACCCCCCGCCGCGATCATGACCCTGATACCTGCGGATCTCAATGTACCGCCTCGCCCTTCTTCGCGATATTAAGCAATAATCCGACCGCCATAAGATGGAATATCAGGCCGCTGCCTCCGTAGCTTATAAAAGGCAGCGGCAATCCTTTTGTCGGCAATGCCCCCGCGGTGACCCCGATATTGATTATTGCCTCCAGCGCTATTGTAGATACTATGCCGAAACTTAACATCTTTTCGAACATCCCCGCGGATGCCATAACGACCTTCATCCCCTGCCAGACAAAAAGTATGAAGAGCATGACGATCGAAGCTGTTCCCAAAAATCCAAGCTCCTCGCCTATTATGGAAAATATGAAATCCGTATGCGACGCCGGCAGATAAAATAATTTCTGCCTCGACTGTCCCAGGCCCACGCCGAAGAGCCCTCCGGAACCGAGAGCTATAAATGATTGTATTATCTGGAATCCCGTACCGCGCTTATCCGCCCATGGATTTAAAAATATCATAAGGCGCCGCCTTCTGAACGCCACTTTGAAGAGGAGCATATACAGAACGGGCAGGCTGGCCAGTACCGAAGCAATAATATATGACAGTCTCAGCCCGCTGACATAGAGCATCAATATGGTAACCACCGAGACCGTCACTGCAGTGCCCAGGTCGGGCTCGAGCAGTATCAACCCGACCGTCGCTCCCAATACCATCATAGCCGGCATATAACCCTGCAGGAAACTCTTGATAAGCTCCTTCTTCCGGGCAATAAAGTCCGCCATATAGATGAGTACGGCTATCTTGGCCAATTCGGATGGCTGAAAGTTGACAGGCCCAAGCCTGAACCAGCGTTTCGCGCCGGAGATCTCCTTGCCGATATGCGGAACGAGCACAAGGACAAGAAGCGCCATAGAGGCGAGCATGACCGGCTTGGACCACTCCTTTATCTTCCTGAGGTCTATCGACATCGCCACAAGCATCAGCACGAGCCCCAAAATAAGATATATCAGATGCCTCTTCAGAAAATAGAGGCTGTCCTGCATATTGCTGTAGGCGTATATGGCGCTCGCCGAATATATCATAACGATGCCCACGCCTACCAGGGCGGCAACTATCGCAAGTATAGATATGCGCACATCTCTCATTGTCCTATGCCTTTGCCGTATCGAGGCGATCCTTCAGCTTATCGACCGCCTCCCTGAATTTATCACCGCGCTCTTTGTAATCTTTATACATATCGAAGCTGGAACACATGGGTGACAGAAGCACTATCCAGCCGTCTTTCGCGAACCTGCCGGAGAGATCCACGGCTTCATTCATGTCTTTAGCCTCATGAACGGACACAACATCCTTAAGCGCCTTCTTTATTTCATCCGCGGCTTCGCCTATAAGCACCAGATGCCTCACCTTATCCTCCACTACATCCTTGATTACCGTGTAATCACTATGTTTATCCTTGCCGCCCGCTATGAGCACAACCGGCTTCTCGCATGACTCAAGCGCGCGCTTTGTGGAATCTACGGTCGTACCTTTGGAATCATCTATATATTCCACCCCTTCGATCGTAGCAACCGTCTCGAACCTGTGCCTGAGGCCGGTGAAGCCCCTCACGGCATCCCTTATAGGCCTTTCCGCAACTCCGGCGATCATGCCCACCAGCGAAGATACGACCGCATTCTCCAGATTATGGACGCCCCTGAGTTTTATATCATTCAGGTGCACCACCTCTTTTTCGCTCTTACCGCAGATACAGCATATCCAGTCATCTTTAACATATGCCGCGACATCGTAACCGCTCACAGCCACGGCGCCTTTCGCGTAAAACAGCACCCTGGAGCGCGCAAGGCCCTTAATGCGCCGCAGGTTCTCGGCATCGTAATTCAGTATCAGGATATCGTCCTCATCCTGGTTACGGAATATCTTCAGTTTATGGTTAAAGTACTCATAGAAATTTTTATAACGGTCCATATGATCGTCGGTTATATTCAATATGACGGCTATCCGCGGCTTGAATCTCTCTATGCGCTCCAGCTGGGCGGAACTCACCTCGAGCACTACCCAGGTATCCTTCTTTATATTATCTACCTCCCCGCAGAGAGAGTTGCCTATATTGCCGCAAACGACCACGTCCGCTTTGCCCGCCCTTAGGATATCGCCTATAAGTGTCGTCACAGTGCTCTTGCCGTTCGTACCGGTCACGGCTATTATCCTGCCCTTACAGAAACGGTAACCCAGCTCCATCTCTCCTATGACCGGTATGTTGTGCAGGGCCGCCCATTTAAGGGCCTGTGATGAATCCTCAACGCCGGGGCTCACCACCACCAGGTCGCTCCCTTTCACAAAATCCTCGGTATGGGCGCCTATCTCGACGGAAATTTTCCTCGCCTTGAGTTTTTCCCCTGTTTTTTTCAGTTCGGAAGAATTTCCCGCATCCGTCGCCCAGACTTTTGCCCCATGCTTTGCCAGCAAGAACGCCGCATTTACCCCGCTGTTACCCAGGCCTATAACCGTGACACGTTTACCCTTAAGATCCATGCATGATCCCCTATTGTAATTTAAGCGTGGCAAGGCTCAACAGCGCAAGGATAATCGCCACGATCCAGAATCGTATTGTAACTTTAGGCTCTTCCCATTTCAAGAGCTGAAAATGGTGGTGAATAGGCGCCATCTTAAAAAGCCTCTTACCGGTAGTTTTGAACCAGGCGATCTGCAGAAGAACCGATAATGCCTCGATTACAAATATACCGCCCACCAGGAACAACAAAAGCTCTTTCTTTATGAATACCGCGACTACACCGAGCGCGCCACCCAGCGCAAGCGACCCTGTATCCCCCATGAAGACATCCGCTTTGGGGCAGTTGAACCACAGGAACCCCAGTCCGGAACCCACCATCGCCGAGCAGAAGATAGTAAGTTCGCCCGCCCCTTCGAGGCAGAAGACGTTCAGATAATCGGCAAGTTTGAAGTTTCCCGCCACATAGCTCAATATGGCATACGAGAGGGCCGCTATTATGGTGCAGCCGATAGCCAGGCCATCCAGGCCGTCAGTAAGATTAACCGCGTTGCTCGCGCTCGTAACCACGATCACTACGAAGACCACATAGAAGATCCCGAGGTTAACGGCGAAATTCTTCATGAAAGGCAGGGCCAGCTCCGTCGGTATAGGAGTAAAACGCATTATGTATAGAGCTATCGCGGCGCCGAGCGTTATCTGCGCCAGTAGTTTTGCCCTGGCCGTAATGCCTTCATTGGTCTTCTTTTTTATCTTCGCGTAATCGTCCCTGTACCCGACAAGCCCGAGGAATAGAAATGACGCGAGCGTAAGCAGGATATACTGGTTAAGGACATCCGCCCACAGCAGGGTCGAAACTGTTATGGCCAGTATTATCAGAAGCCCTCCCATCGTAGGCGTGCCCTTCTTATCCTCATGCAATACGTACAGGCTCTCTACATGCTCTTTCCTGATATATTGGCCGAATTTAAGCTTCTTAAGCAGGTTTATCACCATCGGGCCGAATATCACAGATATCAGGAATGCCGTAAGAGCGGCCATCGCCGCCCTGAATGTCAGGTACTTGAATACATTGAACCCGAACCAGAGATCCCTAAGCGGATAAAAAATATAGTATAGCATTTTATCCTTTCAGCCCTTCTATCACCCGTTCCATCCTCATGCCGCGGGAACCTTTTACAAGGACAAGATCGCCCGATGCCGCCACTCTCTTCAATATTCCGACAATCTCTCCATGCGTGCCGCAGCGCCAAAGGCTCTGTCTTCTCATGCCGCCGGCGGATGCGCCCGCAATGGTATCCCCGGAAAATTTCCCCAGCGCCAGAAGCCCATCGGCTCCGGAAGCGGCGACCAGCCTGCCGGCCATTTTATGGAAGTAGACAGCCTGCTTCCCGAGCTCCAGCATGTCACCAAAAACGATCCACCTTGCCTTTGCCGCGCAGGCAACGGCAGTTTTAAGCGCGCTCTCCACCGAGAGAGGATTTGAATTATATGAATCATTGATTATGGAAATATTGCCCACTTTCAAGCGGTTGAGCCTCATATCGGCCGGCCTGAAACCCGCGAGGGCCTTCTTCATGGAAAAACGGCTTATATTGAATTGCGAAGAGGCCGCTATTGCCGCAAGCGCGTTATGGACATTATGCCCGCCCAGTATGCTCAGGGCAAACTCTGTGCCGGAGGCCCTGAATCCTATGCCATCGCCGGAGGCGCGAATATTCTCCGCCCTGAGATCATTGCGCGCATCCAGGCCGTAACGGACCAATCTGCGGCTGCCGGGCCTTATCCGTTTCAGGAAACGGTCATCGCCGTTCACTATCACCGTGCCGCCTTTCGCAAGCGATCCGATGATCCGGCGTTTTTCATTATAGACGCCTTCGAGATCGGACAGAAATTCGAGATGTGACGCTCCTATATTCGTAAGCACAGCCATGGTAGGCCCGGCTATCGACGAAAGAGCTCTTATCTCGCCCTGGTGGTTCGTCCCGAGTTCGAGGACGCAGATATCATGCCCATTATTAAGCCTTAGGAGTGTCTGGGGGACCCCTATGTGGTTATTCTTCGTGCCCTCCGTCTTTAGGACATTATATCTTTCCGACAGGATGGCCGCTATCATATCCTTTACCGTGGTCTTACCGTTACTGCCGGTTATGCATATGACAGGTATGCTGAATTTTTTTCTGTGAGAGGCGGCTATATCCTGTAAGGCTCTCGTCGTATCCTTAACCTTTATAATTATCTTCCTTAAGGCTCCGGGAGAACCCGCAGGACGGCTTATGATCGCGCCTATGGCGCCCTTTTCGAAAGCAGCTCCCGCAAAATCACTGCCGCGAAAATTCGGGCCGTCGAGCGCTATAAATAACTCCCCCTTTTTTATGGACCTCGAATCGGTCGAGACTTTTGACAGGTCAATATCAGCTTCCCTGTCTCCCGACAGAAGCTTCCCGCCCGTAACTTTTAAAATTTCACTTACCTTCACGCAGGCCTGCCCCCCGTCAATCTTCTCAATACATCCAGCGCTGTTTCGCAATCATTATACGGTATAGCCTCGTCCTTTATTATCTGGCAGTTCTCATGCCCTTTGCCGGCTATCATCACTATATCCTCGCCGGAAGCGCAGCCCAGGGCCTTACCGATAGCCTCCGCCCTGTCGATAACCACATCGTAATTCGAAAACTCATCCTTTATCCCCGCTTCTATCTCATCCGTGATCGCCCGCGGGTCTTCGAAACGCGGATTATCCGAGGTTATTATGACATGGTCCGAATAGCGGCACGCTATCCGTCCCATAACGGGACGCTTTGTCCTGTCCCTGTTTCCGCCGCATCCGAAAACCGTTACGATCCTGCGCCTCGCCACCTGCCTAAGAAGAGTCAGCACATTAAGCAGGGCGTCGGCGGTATGCGCGAAGTCCACGAATACCATGAATGGCTGTCCGGCATCCACGATCTCGAGCCGTCCCGGCACATTCGCAACCGATCCTATGCCTTTCAATATGGCCTTCCTGGGAATCTTTAATGATATTGCGGCCGATACTGACGCCAGGATATTCGACACATTATGGGCACCTATAAGCCTGGTATGCACAGGAGCGGACCATGCCGGGGTAACCAATGTAAAATCGGTTCCGCGCATGGACATAGCCACATCCTTCGACATCACATCCGCTTTTGTCTTTACGCCATAAGTTACAACTTTACAATTCATTAATCGCGCAAGGCCGGCCACTTTCCTGTCATCGGCATTAAGTATGGCCGTACCGGTATCTTTCAGCCTGTCGAAAAGCCGTTTCTTCGCTTTAAAATAATTCGCGGCGGTCTTATGGTAATCCAGATGATCGCCTGTTATATTGGTGAATATGCCCGCGTCGAATAATACCCTGTCCACCCTGCCCTGGTCGAGTGAATGGCTCGAAACCTCCATCACGGCAAATTTCACTTTCCTGCGGACCATCTCTCCCAGCATGCCCTGAAGGTCCAATGCCCCCGGCGTCGTATTCTTTGCAGGCACTGCCCTGCCCTTAATGCGGTAATTTATAGTGCCTATTACTCCCGCATCCGCGCCGCTTGCATTGACTATGCTTTCGATAATGTATGTTATGGTAGTCTTGCCGTTCGTGCCCGTCACCCCGACAACCTTAAGCCGCCGGGACGGACTGTTGTAAAAATTATCCGCTATAATGCCGGCCGCCTGCCGCGAATCGTCGACGAGAATCTTTGCCACGCCTTCCGGAGCCTTAAAGTCCTTTTCAGCCACAATGGCCCCGGCTCCGTTTTTTATGGCCATGCCTATAAAATCCGCGCCGTCAGCGGAATATCCCCTGGCCGCGATGAAGAGGCAACCTCGCGAGACCTTGCGTGAATCGTCGGCAATACTGCCCACTCTTATGCTCCCGATATCTCTATCGGCCCTGTATCTTATCCCCTTCAATATATCTTTCAGGCGCGCCGTCATATCGCTTTAAGCCCCCTGGTATTCAGGTATTTCAGCGTCTCCCCAACCACGCCTTTAAACACAGGCGCCGCGACATCGCCCCCGTAATAGACAGGACGGGGCTGGTCAACGCTGACCGCTACCGCAAGTATCGGCTTCTCCATCGGGGCGAAGCCTATGAAGGATGCTATGAATTTACTGTGCGAATATGTCCCGTTCTCTACTTTCTGCGCTGTGCCGGTCTTGCCTCCGACCCTGAACTCCTCGACCTTAGCCTTTCTTCCAGTCCCGTTCTCGACTACACCGTTAAGTATATGCCTCATATAAACGGCGGTCTTCGGCGTTATGATTTTTCTCTCTATTATCGGAGGAAAACTCTTTACTACCTCCCCGCTTTCATCCACTATCTCCTTAACAATCCTGGGTTTTACATAGAAACCGTTATTGGCTATTATCGATATCGCGGCGGCAAGCTGTATCGCGGTTACGGTCACCTCCTGTCCCATCGGTATGGCGTTCATGCTGACCTTCGACCATTTTTCCACGGGACGGTTTATTCCAACCACCTCTCCCGGAAGATCAATGCCTGTACGGTCAGTAAAACCGAACGCCTTTATGTACTTATACATCTTTTCGGGGCCCAGAAGCCTCGCGAATTTGACCGTGCCTATATTCGAGGACTTCTCTATCACTTCCCTGAAGGTTAATGTGCCATAGGGATGAACATCATGCAATATCTTCGCGCCCGCCTTCCATTCGCCGTTCTCGCAAAAAACCCTGTCGCCAAGGCGCACGAGCCCTTCTTCGATAAGGGCGCTCGCGGTTACAACCTTGAATATGCTGCCCGGCTCATAAAAATCATTGATCGCCCTGTTTCTTAAAGATTCAGGATCCCTTTTATTAAGGTCATTGAGATCGAAATTTGGCAGGTTTGCGAGCGCCAATATGGCTCCGGTGCGGGGATCCATCACCACTATGGAAGCCGCTTTCGCATTATGTTTCTCGAAGGCTCTGCGCAGTTCGCGCTCGGCGATCGACTGTATGACCTCGTCGATAGTAAGGACCAGGTTCATCCCGTTTTTCGGCGGGATAAATTCAAACTGGTACGACTCAAGCAGTTTGCGCTTCGCGTCACGGGTAGATATGAGCCAGCCGCTGGCGCCTTTGAGATATCTATTATAGATATTCTCCACGCCCTCGAGACCGTTATTGTCTATGTTGACGGCTCCCAGTATATGACAGGCCAGTGTCCGGTCGGGGTAGACTCTTTTAGACTCCTCTATTAATTCGATCCCTTTTATCTTAAGAGCTTTTATCTCATCCGATTCCCGGGGAGTGATCTTCCTCTTTATCCAGATAAAACCCTTATCCCTGGACAGCCTTTCGAGAATATATTTCCTGTCCAGGTTCAGGATGCGCGACAATTTCCCTGCGACGGCTTCCTTGTCATTCACTTCGCGCGCATTCGCGAAGACAGAATCCGAATTGATATTGAGCGCCAGAACCTGCATATTGCGGTCGTATATGGCTCCGCGGCGCGGCTGGATTTCGGTGGATACGATATGCTGTTCGTTAGCTATTTTGTAATAAAAATTTTGCTTGATTACCTGAATATAGAATAGGCGTAATAATAGAAGAGCTAATGATAGGAGAAAAAAAAGAGAGATGAATAACTGGCGTACCCTGAAGATTCCGCTATGCACGAATTAAAAAAATCCTTAAACTTAGAGCTGCAAAACCGTTATCTATTAACCTGAGCTTCGGCTTTAGGCGTAAGAAAATCAAAAAATGAGAAAAGATCGGGCCCCTTGGAAACCTTTAACCTGTACGGCCGGCCCGCTCCGGAACGTTTCGTGCTTGCCATCTTTATCACATGGCCCCTTTTAGGGAAGGCCACCTCTATCCTGTTGGCAAGTAGCACTTCTTCCAGGCGGGAGGGCGCTTCAAGATTGTCGATATTATAGCCCAGCCCTTCATTACGGTCAAGCATATCCTTTAACACCTTCTCCTTGCACTCTATGGCATAGCTTATCTTTACAAGCTCCACCTGCTGGTGAACATATAAAAGCGCTACCAGCGTAACTGTCGCGATCATGCCTATTGTTCTGAATGCCCTCATAATGCCCCTACCCTCTCAGCAATTCTCAATTTTGCGCTTCTTGAACGCGGATTGACCGCCTTCTCTTCTTCGGAAGCCGTAATAGGCTTCCTCGTTATTATCTTTAATATCCCCGATGCGGCGCAGGACTTGAATATGTTCTTAACTATCCTGTCTTCAAGGGAATGGAAAGATATTACCGCTATCCTTCCGCCTTCGGATAATCTATCTATAGCCTTCTTCAGGCCCTCATCGAGCGCGCCGAGCTCGTCATTAACCGCTATGCGCAGAGCCTGGAATGTCCTGGTAGCAGGATCTATCCTGCCCCGCCTGCCCCTTACCGCCCTGTGCACAATCGACCTAAGTTCTCCCGTAGTATCTATAGGTTTTTCGGCTCTTGAATTGACGATATACCGCGCCACGCGCCGCGCAAATCTCTCTTCGCCGTAATTATAAATAATATCGGAGAGGTCCTCTTCCCTGTACTTATTGACGATATCCCAGGCCGATATCCTCAACCCGGGATCCATCCTCATGTCCAGGCGCGCATCGCGCTGAAAACTGAAGCCGCGATCCGCGTCATCCATCTGGAATGACGATATTCCGACATCAAATAAGCACGCGTCTATCTTCTTGATACCCTCTCTCTCGAAGACGCTGTCCAGATTCCTGAAATTCTCATTAACCAATATGCAGAGCGCCGCGGAATCCCCTAAAGCACCGCGTGCCCTGGAAACGGCAGACGCATCCGCGTCAAGGCCGATCAGTTTTCCGCCGGGCTTTATCCTGTCAAGGATCTCAATGGCATGGCCACCGCCTCCGATGGTCGCATCCAACACTGTATGGCCCGGCTTTAAGTTCAAAGAGCTTACGATTTTATCAAGCATTACCGGAAGGTGCACACCGGAATCCGTTCCCAAATCTTACAAAAACCTCGTCATGACATTCGACCTGGAATTCATAAAGAACATCTTCCAGATATAGCAATCGAGCCCGACATCGGCAGGATTGCAATTGAGCGCCCTGACCTTCTTGAGCCTCTCCGTCAGCGTATCGACACTTGCCCGGCACTCTTTATCTTTCTGAGCCGTCTTTGCGCATTTATTGGGCATATTAATCTCCTCCTTCCTGCATCATTAATTTCTCCGCGATCTCCTCGAAGGATTCCTTTGAGTTATTGTAATATAGCCCCCAGGCGTCCCTTGACCATATCTCCATCCTGTTGGATACGCCTATGATCATCACATCCCTTTTTATCGCGGCATAATCCTTCAGATATTTTGGTATGAGTATCCTGCCCTGTTTATCGCATTCTATCTCCGAGGCGCCCGCGAAATAGATCCTGTTAAATTTCCTCGATTCCGATTTTGTGAAGGATATCGATTTGAACTTCGATTCCTGGGTTTTCCATTCGTTCTCGGTAAACATAAACAGGCACTTGTCGAGGCCGCGCGTTATGAAGAGCTTCTCGACATCGTATTCCTTGAAGGCATCCCGAAATTTGGACGGGATGATAAGCCTTCCTTTTTTATCTATAGTGTGTTCGTATTCGCCGTAAAACATTTTTCAGGTATTCCTCCCCTTCCCTCCACTTTGCACCACTTTATGGTCAAAGTATACACCAAGCCGCACCCTATGTCAAGGATTTCTGATATTTTTTAATTATAAAAAAATAGGGACTTTCCCCGAAGGGAACTGTCCCTATTTTTAATGATTCAAATTATAAGTTTCGCAGGCCTGTAAGCCGAGTTCTGTCTTGCCCGGCTTGCGCCGGACGAGGCGTTCATCTATCTAGGCCGCGGATCACTCCGCGGCTCCAGCGACCTTACCCGCTCCGATACTGACGTCTATTCCAGTAGGATCGAGCAGATCCTTGATCGGAGCCTATTTGGTCTTGCTCCGCGTAGAGATTGGTCGTCTCACCCCTGCCGCCTTTCGGCGACAGGACTCGTCTCTGTCCTCTCATTGCCGTAGTTTCTACTGGCAATGATCCCGAGCGGCACTTAGTAAAGCTTGGTGCGCGCCGAGGGATTATCCTCGCCTTTCGACGGGCGGCCGTTAGCCGCTACGCTGCTCTGTGGAGCTCGGACTTTCCTCCCCCGCCGTTTTGCAAAGCAAAGCGGCGGGGGCGAACGCCCGGCCTGCGAAAACAGTTACTTAAGTCAAATTTTTGTTATTAAAACAGTCCCGCGAGATTGATGGCTTTATTTACAAGCTTATCGGCATCCTTATTCTTCTCGCGCGCTATATGCCTGATCTCGAAAGACGTGAATCTCTTAAGCAGCGAAAGAGCCTTATCAAAGAGGGTTTTCATGTTTGTATCTTTCACCTTATATTCGCCGTTAAGCTGTTTTACCAGAAGCTCGCTATCCAGATATATTACTATGTCGGTCGCGCCGAGTGCCGAGGCCTCTTCCAGGCCGCATATAAGCGCATTGTATTCCGCCACATTGTTCGTGGCCTCACCGATATACCTGAATATCTCTTTCAACTTTCTCTTGTCGGAATCTAATATTATGGCGCCTATTCCGGAAGGGCCGGGGTTGCCGCGGCTTCCTCCGTCAGCATAGAGGTGCAGTCTCTTACTCTTCAACGTAAAGTATCCTCGTGCAGCTTTCACAGCAGACTATTGCGTTCTTCATCTTTACTTCGTTTATCACCTGGGCCGGCATGCGGCTGAAGCACCCCTGGCAGGATTCGTCCACTATCGGGGCGACCGCGAGCCCTCCCCTGTTCTTAAGTATCCTCTCATACTTCGCGAGGATGGCCTTATCTATTTTTGCCGCAAGGCCATCTCTCTCGATCTTCAACTTATCCGCGTCACCTTTTATCCTGACGGCATCAGCGTCAAGCTTTTTCTTCTCCCCGGCCGCGACAGCATCCTCTTTCTTGAGCAGCTCTTTTTCGCCCGCAACTTCGGCATTCACTCCATCGATCTGGTCAAATATCTTCAGGATATCCTCTTCTATAAGCGAATTGTCGGCCTTGACCCTGTTGATCTCATCCTGAAGGGCGGAATACTCTTTATTGGTCTTCACCTGGTGCATCTGCGAAGTGTACTTCTTTATGGTCTCTTCCTTTGTCTGGAGCTCCACCTCTTTCTCTTTCCGTTTCAACTGGAGCGCTTTCAGGTTGTCTTCATGCTTCTTAAGGGACGCGCCCTTCTCCTTTAGGGACTGGTCGATCGCGCCGATCCTTTCCGGTATGGATGTAAGCTCATCCTTTATCTTAAGCAAACGGGTATCAAACCCCTGGAGCTCGATAAGTAATTTTAATTGTTCCTCAAAGTTAACCATCTCATCCTTTATATCGAGTCATGGTGGGCACTAGTGGACTTGAACCACTGACCTCTGCGATGTGAGCGCAACGCTCTAACCAACTGAGCTAAGTGCCCGCGCTAAACGCTAAATAGTGGCAGGTAAATAACCTCTCCACGTAAAATTATCTCTCTTATTACCCTGCACCATTCACTTCATTCAGGTACAGGGCGCGGCTGCGCCATGTACCCGAACAAAAATTTTGATAGAAATTTTTGTGAGTGGTACATGGTGGGCCCGCAAGGATTTGAACCTTGGACCAATAGATTATGAGTCTACTGCTCTGCCAGACTGAGCTACAGGCCCACACTGTTTAATTCAGAAGCCTAGTCTCTCCGTTTACTTCAGGCGTGTTATTATATCCAATTTCAAAATCACTGTAAAGCGCGATTTTCCCCTACTCGCCTATGCCGATGGCCAGAAAGTTCTTGAGTTTTCGGGACCTGGTCGGATGCCTGAGTTTTCTCAATGCTTTTGCCTCTATCTGCCTTACACGTTCGCGTGTCACTTTAAATACCGCGCCCACCTCTTCGAGCGTCCTTGGATAACCGTCCCCTATCCCGAACCTGAGCCTCAGGACCTTCTTCTCGCGCTCGGTGAGAGTGCCAAGGACATCGTCCATCTGCTCTTTCAGCATCGAGTATGCGGTAGCATTGGCCGGAGATACGGCCCTCTTATCCTCGATGAAATCGCCGAAATGCGTGTCACCCTCGTCTCCGATCGGCGTCTGCAGGCTTATCGGTTCCTGCGCTATCTTCAATATGCCCCTCACCTTGTCCACCGGCATCCTCATCTTATGCGCGATCTCTTCCGGCGTCGGCTCCTTGCCGTTCTGCTGGACCAGGGCGCGCGAGACCTTGATGAGCTTATTGATCGTCTCGGTCATATGGACAGGTATCCTTATAGTCCTCGACTGGTCCGCTATCGAACGCGTTATGGCCTGTCGTATCCACCATGTAGCATAGGTCGAAAATTTATAACCGCGCTTGTATTCGAATTTATCGACCGCTTTCATCAGGCCTATATTCCCTTCCTGGATCAGGTCAAGGAACGAAAGGCCCCTGTTGGTATATTTCTTCGCGATGCTGACGACAAGCCTGAGGTTCGCGGCCACGAGCTCTTTCTTGGCCTTCGTAAACTTTGCCTCGGTAGATTTGATAAGCTTGAACTGCTCTTTTATATCATCGATCGGCTCCCCGAAATCGCGCTCCATCTTTCTCCTGCGCTTTACAAGCCTCCTGGCCTCTTCCCTGTCTTTTCTGGCCCTCTGCCTGGCTATAGCGCCGTCCAGTTTCGAGTATTCGTCGAGCCTGGCTTCTATATCTTTCGCGATCTCCTCGATGAGCGACATGACAAGGTTCATGTCGCGTATAGTTTTGGCTATCTCCGCTTTATTCCTCGTCGTCCTAAGCTTGTCTATAAGATGGGCGAACTTCTTCTTCAGCCTGGCCCCTTTATATTTCGGGTCGATATTAATAAACTCTTCAGGATTTATCTCAAGGTTCATTATCTGGCCGGCAACTTCTATGGCTTTATATTTCGATAGCTTGACGCCCAGTACCGCGTCCCTAAACTTTGCCTCGGCATGCTTGATGCGCTCGGCTATCTCTATCTCCTCTTTCCTGGTAAGAAGCGGTATCTGGCCCATCTGCCGGAGATACATCTTAACCGGGTCGTCTATGTGAGCGAGCTTTACGGGCGGGCTGGCCTTCTTCTCCTCGGCCGCATCTTCTTCCGCTGCCGGCGCTTCAGTCGCACCTTCAGGGCCGCGGATGGCGATCCTTCCGGAAACCTCAGCCGCGCCTGCGGTGGTTTCCTTCAGCGCATCCTCCTCGTTATCCACCAGTTTGATGTTCTCGTCGCCAAGCGTAGTCAATATTTCATCTATCTCTTCGGAGGATATGACATCTACAGGAAGCATATTATTGACTTCTTCGAATGTAAGATGCCCTTTCTCCTTGCCGAGCGCGATGAGCTCGGTCAGCTCTTTGGAGCGCTTCTTGCCGGAGGGCTCTTTTGCCGCGGGCACAGCGGCGCTTTTCGGTATAGCCCTCTTATTTGGCCGCGCCGGCTTTTTCTTCAACAGCCTTCTCTTCTTCAGGGGCTTATTTTTCTTAAAAGTTCTCTTCTTTTTATTTGCCATCTATTTTTATGCCCTATCTGTTGGTCTTTACAAGGCCATCGTATTCGGCGACCAATCTCCTGACCTTTGTTTCATCTTTCTGGCCGTGGGCCACACGAATGGCCTCCTGGAGCATTTTAAGCCGGTCCTTCAGGTTATCCTTTTTTATCCTGGCAATACAGTCATCCAGCGCTTTCTGCTTATCATCCAGCATCTCGGCCATGCTCGCGGCCTCCGATATCAGGCTGGCCGCTTCGGAGCCTGATCCAAAATCATTCACCAGGCGCGCGGCGCTGATGCCTTTGTTGTGCCCGCGCAGATTCAATACAGCGGCCACGATGTCACGCACTGTCGAATTTCTGATCTCTTCCGCAGGAAGCAGCCTCTTGACGATATCGACATAATCTCCGCCTTCCAGCATGAGCGATATGACCACCAGCTCAGCCCTGCCGGCGCCCTGCCTAGCTTCGGCCGGCTTGATGCTAACCTTGCGCTCGCTGAAGTCCGGCTTGACCTTCTTCAGCTCCGCTTTTACGGCGTCCTCGTCCACGGAGAGGCGTTTGGCAAGCTTCTTCATCATCTCACTCCTGGCAACAGCATTGCCTATCTTTGAGATGGTGGGGAGCATTTCATTGACTATCCCGGCCTTGCCGTTCGTCGTGGCCGGATTATGCCTCTTCGACAGCTTATCGAACTTATAGTCGAATATGTTCTTGCTCGATTTTATCAGCCTGGTAAAATCGTCTGTACCGTGTTTCCTGATGTAACTGTCCGGGTCTAGGCCTTTCGGCAGTTCCGCGATGTATACATTGATGTCCTCGCTCACGAATATGTCAAGGCCGCGCAGGCTCGCGGATTCTCCGGCTTCGTCCGGATCGTAAACCATCACCACGGTCTTCGCGAACCTCTTCAGGAGCTTCGCCTGGTCCACTGTGAGCGCCGTGCCCAATGTGGCCACTATATTCTGCACGCCGGCCTGGTACGGGACCAGAAAATCGAGATAGCCCTCGACGATGAGCGCGTGGGCCTTGCCCTTTATCGCGTCGCGGCTGAAGTTCAATCCGTAGAGGTTCCTGCCTTTCGAGTATATCGGCGTCTCGGGCGAATTGATATACTTCGGCAGGCTCGAATCCATCACCCGGCCGCCGAAACCGAGGACCCTTCCCTTAAGGTCCATTATCGGAAAAGTGATCCTTTTCCTGAAACGGTCATAATGTCCGCCCTTATCGTTCGGAATAGCCAGGCCCGCCTTCTCCGCGATGCCAGCGTCGAAGCCCTTCGCCTTCAGGTGGTTTATCAGCTCTTCCCACGCGTCGGGGGCGCAGCCGATCTTGAACTTCTTCACGGCTTCCTCGCCCACCCCGCGCATTGCGAGATATTCCCGGGCGGTTTTGTTTCCCGCCAGATTCGCCTGAAAGAACTGCGCCGCTATTTCATTGGCCTTATAGAGCTTGTTATCGAGCTCGCTCGAGGCACCCCTGGATATCTCCCGCGGCAGGGTGATGCCGGCGTTTTCGGCAAGCATCTCCACGGCCTCCGGAAACTGGATGTTCTCCTGCTTCATCAGGAAAGAGAAGACATTGCCGCCGGCGCCGCACCCGAAACAGTGATAGATCTGCTTGTCGGGGCTTACGATAAAGGACGGTGTCTTTTCATGATGGAACGGACAGGGAGCCTTAAAATTCCTTCCGACCTTCTTCAGCGGCACATACCTGGATATGACTTCAACTATGTCACTCCTGGACTGTACCTGTTCTATTACACTATCCGGAATCGCCATTTACCTTTTAACCCGCACAAAGCCCGAGCATGGTATTATCTTCAGGTCTTTATCGATCTTCTGTAATTGGTCAAGCAGCAGGTTCAGGCCAATAGTGTCGCTGGCCATGTGCCCCGCTATTATCACGTTTATAAACTCGTCTTTTGCGTGCCTGAAGTGCTCCTCGCTCAGATGCATGCAGACTATGGTGCCTACGCCTGCCTGGGACAGGCGCGGGAATATCTTCTTCGGCCCTTCCGTGCCGCCCGTCATGTCCACAAATACCCTGCCCGCCTTTTTCTTCGGATCGCCGATAAGGATCCTGGGGCCGGAACCTTTCTTCAGGCCGTCGGCATATTCCGGCACGGTCTTTAGTAATGCCACGACATCGGCTAATGTGGCCGGAGCTTTCCTGTCCAGCATCTTCTGCAGATATGTATTGACATGGTTATCGGCCGGCGTATGACAGCACATATAAGGGATATCGAGAAGCCTTGCTGTATCGACGCTCCGCAGGTGATTGGCCGGCGCGACCGCCCTCTCGACCTCCTTCATCCTGTCTTTCAGCATGGCCTCACCCACGGATTTCGGGATACCAAACTTGGCAAGTGTCGCGATCTGCAGTTTCATCACATCGTAGAAATTTGCCCAGGCAGTGCCCTCCGGATGGTGAGCCATCACAAGGTCCACCGGACAGCCCTTTTCATTCAAACGGTCCGCAAGCAGTATTTCGGGCATCTCCATATCGATGCCGACCATGATGGTCTTTATATCCGCCTGAGGGTCGCCATACAGGATCCTCGTATCGGCATACGGATTGGAAAAACGCTCCTTGTCGAACGCGGCTTTATCCGGGCCTTTCAGCTTTCTGTATTCACCGCGCGCCTTATTGAACTCCTGCCTCATTTCCCGTGCGGTACGCGGATCCTTCGACATGCCTCTCTTTATCGCATTGCGGTATATATCGATCAACTTCATCTTAAATCCTCCGGTTATTTGATATGATTTCTTAAGAAAAAAGCGTCCCGAGAATGCCGGGTATTGATAACAAACGCATTCTTGGGACCTGAGCTTAAGGCCGTTGATTACCCTTTTATCTTTATCACCGGCAGCATCCACGATACGCGAGAATGTATTGCCGGCACGATCTTTAAGAAGAACGCTCCCGAAATGGATCTCTCTTTAATCGAATGTTTAAAATAAGGGACCGGCGAAAGCGAAAAGATGATGAGCAATATGCTGACCACTACCGACCCTCTCAAAACCCCCAATATCAATCCTCCGAACTTCTCAACAAAAGGATGCCAGGTTACCTGGGCTATTATATCTACCAGCATGCGAATGAGCTTAAAGACCAGCCCCACCCCCACTATAAGCAGCAAAAATGCCAGCAGGTCCAGGATCGATACCGGTACGCCCAACGTATCCCCTATGAGAGATGCAAGATCTTTATAATACTGAAGGCTTATAGCGGCTGTTAAGGAAGTCCCTATCAGCGGGAATATCTCGTGGCTCAGGCCATCCTGAAAAGCAACGTAAGTTATTCTTATCAATACAATTACAGCTAAAACATCTACCCAGTTTATTTTGCTTAATATATCCATATTTTTATTAGTTGATTAGAAATGGAAGTATATCATATGATTATGACTCTGTCAAGGTGGCGGGAATAAAAAGAGGCTCCCGTAAAGATCACCTCCGCCTCAAGAGCCTCGTGTAAATTAACCCTGATTATGCGTGATGCAGCCTGGTTTTCAGGTATTTCGACTCAAAAATCGACATAGCGCGGCTTATTTCTTCGCACAGCTTCTTTGCCTTCCTGAAATCCGATAATTTTGATTGCTTCCTGCCGTGTGAATAATGCCCCCTGCCTCTGCCAGTATGCGGCATAGATCCTCCTTCTTATCCCCCGTCTTTTAAGTCAACGCATGTTTCGTAAAACGGACTTTGAATGAATGCAGAAAGGCAATTGTAAATACGACGTTATTTATGACGGCATAGAAATTGCCGAGTATCTTGCAGATAAGCTTGTCCTCGCCTGTCTGGTCGCTATGTTGTTTGAAGATGAAAAACTGCCGCTTGTTGATGGAGCCCGCCTCGGTCTGCGCGGCCACCCACGTCTGCAGGTCCTGCGGCTTGTCAAGGTGCTCGATGCTCTTTATGAAGTAAAAGCATCTCCTCTCGGTCTTCGCTATAACTCCGTCTTTTTCGAAGACCTCCTGCAGGAAGACGTCTTTTTTCCTGGAATTATTTGATATCAGGTTCTTATAGAGCACTTCTCTCATAAGCACCCCCGCGGGAAACTTTTTAAAAACTTTTAATTGATACCCAAAAAAAATACTCTCTTCCCGCACATCTTAAGTATACATGATGAATTGTCAAGCGTCAAGGCCAGAAAACTAACTTTTATAGTATTTAACAACCACTGCTACAAAGTAAAATCTTATTTCTTGAATATATGGGTTTTGGACTCCTCTCCCCTCACAAGCCGACGGATGTTGTCCCTGTGCTTATAGATGGAGAGGCTGCAGATGGCTACGCTAAAGAGGATCGTGTAGAACGGATACTTCAGGACACAGGCTATCGGAGGGAATAAAAGTAGGGCCATGATCGAGGCGAGTGAAACGTAATTAGTTATATAAAATACTATGAACCATATTATGGCGGCGGGTATAAGCGCAAAGGGCGTTAACCCTACCGCCACTCCGAGCGTTGTGGCCACCCCCTTGCCTCCCTTGAATTTGAGGAACACGCTCCAGACATGGCCACAGACAACCGCCAGCCCCATAAGGCCCCTGTAAAAATCGTGCTGCAGGTCAATTCCAAACGGGTAAAAATAGTCGGCAACGAACGTCACGACGATCAGGCCTTTTAGGAGATCAAGAACGAGGGTAATGAGCGCGGGTAATTTCCCGACGCTTCTTAAGACATTGGTAGCGCCGGCATTTCCCGAGCCTACCTGGCGGATATCTATGCCCTTAAGCCTTCTGGCAAGGATAAAACTGGTCGGGATAGACCCTATGAGATATGCAAGTATAAGCGATCCCGCCAGCGCCAGTATCGGCCCCATATATTACCTATGCTTTCTTAAAATTGTTATTCTCGCTTAGGAGCTTACTGCCCTTTATGACATAGTCGAATCCTGAAACCATAGTCAGCGCTATAGTGATATTCCATATGATATAAGAGTGATGGAACCTCAGTAGTATGCACAGGATCGTCATCATCTGGAAGAACGTGGTAATCTTTCCTATGATACTGGGCGCGATTTTTATGTCTCCTCTGACCACATAGACAATGGCAGACCCCACTACTATGATGACGTCCCTCGATATCACTATGATAGGCACATACGCCGGCATCCGAAGGTGCTCTGGCACGGTGCCGACTATCGAAAGGCATATATAGGCGCTCGTAAGAAGGAGCTTGTCCGCCACAGGGTCCAGGATCGTGCCGAGCTGCGTCTGCTGTCTCAGAGCACGCGCTATAAAGCCATCTATCCCATCGGATACAACGGCTACGGCAAATACAACAAACGCTATATCGAGCCTCGAATATACCACCGCCATGATAAAGAACGGTATCAGTATGATACGCAGGACCGATATCTTGTTTGCCAGTGTTACTTTTCCCATATCCCCTACTTTACCACTCTTATCCTGTTCAGTGGCCAGTATATAACCATCGCCTTCCCTATCAGGTTCTTCTTTGGCACATAACCCCAGTAACGCGAGTCACGCGAATTGACACTGTTGTCGCCAAGCGTGAAGTACGAATCCGGCGGCACCACCACTACCTTATTCTCGGCCCCGTAGTCACCGGCATTATTGTAAAAGTTGCCTTTTATCACCGGATCCTGGATCGCGTGGCCGTTCACGAGTATCCGCCCCTCCCTGATCTCCACCTTCTCCCCGCCGAATGCTATGAGGCGCTTCACAAAATCCTTCTTCGGGTCCTCCGGCGATACGAAGACTATGATATCGCCGCGCTTAGGCTGTTTTATATCCAGTATGGGAAACCTCCAGTTCACGAAAGGCACGCGGGCGCTGTAAAGGAACTTATTGACAAATATCCTGTCTCCAACCTGGAATGTCGGGATCATCGAACCCGACGGTATCTTGAATGCCTGCAGAATAAAAGTCTGGATAAATATAGCTATTGCCAGCGCTACAAGTATCGACTCTGCCCACTCCCTTAACTGCGACTTTACCTTAACATCAAACTCCTCTTTATGCGATTTTGTCATAGTCTTCCCTATTGTGCTTTAAGAGCCGCGAAGAACGCCTCCTGCGGTATCTCGACCTTCCCAAACTGCTTCATCTTCTTCTTCCCGGCTTTCTGTTTCTCCCAGAGCTTCCTCTTTCTCGTTATATCGCCGCCATAACACTTCGCCGTTACGTTCTTACCGACGGACTTTATCGTTTCGCGCGCTATGATCGTCCCGCCTATGGCGGCCTGCAGTATGACCTGGAAGAGATGGCGCGGGATCGTCTCCTTCAGCTTCTCGATAATAGCCTTTCCTTTAGCGTATGCCCTGTCCTTGAAGACTATCGAGGAGAAGGCATCATAGACCTCTCCGTTTATCAGTATGTCCAGTTTTACTATGTTCGTGGGACGATAATCCAGAAATTCATAATCAAGCGATCCGTAGCCTTTTGTGACCGACTTTATCCTGTCGTAAAAATCGACTATCACTTCGGAGAGCGGGATATCGTAAACTATCCTCACGCGTGTCTCGTCAAGGTATTCCGTTGAAACATAAGAACCCCTGCGCGATTCGGAAAGTTCCAGTATCGTGCCTATCGACTCCTTGGGCGCTATTATGTAAGCGCGCACATAGGGCTCTTCTGTCTCCTCTATCTCCGCGCTGCCCGGAAGCTTCACGGGATTATCCACTGAGACCACATCCCCGTCCTTCTTCAATATCCTGTAGACGACGCTCGGCGTGGTAATGACAAGGTTAAGGTCAAATTCCCGCTCAAGCCTCTCTTCCACTATCTCCATATGGAGAAGCCCCAGGAATCCGCACCTGAAACCCATGCCGAGGGAAGCGGACTTCTCCGGTTCGAAGATAAATGCGGCATCCGAGAGCCTAAGTTTTTCTATGGCATTCTTTAGCGCGGGGAAATCGGCGCTGTTGGCCGGATAGATACCGCTGAATACCATCGGATGGACCTTCTTGTATCCGGCAAGGGGCGAAGCCGCCGGATTATCGGAATCCGTTACCGTATCTCCAACGGATACCTCTCTGGCTTCGCGTATATTGCAGGCTATATAACCCACCTCTCCGCACGAAAGCCTGTCAATCTGCGCCGGGCGGGGATTGAATATGCCCACCTCCATCACTTCATACATGGCGCCGCTCGACATCATCTTTACCTTCTGGCCTTTATGGATGACACCGTTCATCACCCTTATAAGCACTATCACACCTTTATATGTATCGAACCTGGAATCGAATACGAGCGCCTGCAGGGCATTAGCCGCCTCTCCGCTGGGCGGCGGCACTTTCCTGACCACAGCCTCGAGTATATCTTCGGTCCCCTTGCCGAGCTTGGCGCTTGCAAGCACTATATCGGACTTGTCTAGTCCGAGTATATGCGATATCTCGTGTTTCACATTATCTATCTGGGCGCTGGGCAGGTCTATCTTATTTATGACCGGGATGATTACGAGGTTATGCTCCATGGCAAGATACAGGTTGGCCACAGTCTGTGCCTCGACCCCCTGGGAAGCATCCACCACGAGAAGCGCGCCTTCGCAGGCGCCGATCGACTTCGATACCTCATAGGTAAAATCGACATGGCCGGGCGTATCGATCAGGTTCAGTTCGTAAGTCCTGCCGTCCCTGGCAGTGTAATTGATCCTGACGGCGCTGGCCTTTATCGTAATGCCGCGTTCCCTCTCAAGGTCCATGTCGTCGAGGAGCTGGTCGTGAAACTCCCTTTCGCTTATCGCGCCCGTGAATTGCAGTATACGGTCGGCAAGCGTAGACTTGCCGTGATCGATATGGGCTATGATAGAGAAATTACGGATTAATGATTTGTCCATGCTATACGCTGAACGCTATCTCCTTGCCTCTCTGCAGTATCCCAAGCGCCTTCTTCTCCGTCGGCGCTTCGGCATATATCCTGAGGATGGGCTCCGTCCCCGAGAGCCTCAGCATGAGCCATGACATGTCGTCGCAGATAAATTTATACCCATCCGTCTTCTTCACCTCGACCACCTTCCTGCCGAGCACCTCTTTCGGAGGATCCGCATCGAGCATGGCCATAAGAGCGGGTTTCTTTTCATCGGGATATTTGAGGTCGAGCCTCTTGTACTCATAGGTACCGTATTCTTTGTCGATCGCCTTCAATATATCCAGTATCTTCTTCTTCCTCATAGCCATCATCTCCAGGATAAGCAGGCCCGACAGGATACCATCCCTCTCCGGTATCGACCCCTTGAACGCCACGCCGCCCGTCTCTTCGCCGCCCACGAGGATGTCTTCCTTTGTCATCAGTTCACAGATATACTTAAAACCCACGGGCGTTTCATACATCTTAAGGTTATACTTCCCGCAGATCTTGTTTATGAGATATGTGCCGCAGATAGTCTGGACGACCCCGCCGCGCATCTTTTTATCCTCGAGAAGGTGCAGGAAGAGAAGCGACATCACTTTATGCCCCGTCAGTATCTTCCCGTTCGGAAGCGCGATGCCGAGCCTGTCGGCATCTCCGTCGGTGGCTATTCCTATATCGTATCCGCCCTTTTTCGTCTTTTCGGCAAGCTCCTTCAGATTGGGAAGTATGGGTTCGGGATTTATCCCGCCAAAGCCGGGATTATGTTCATTGTGGATAATATCAACCCTGCACTTACCGCCCTTCAATAATGCCGGAATATAATCATTGCCTGTCCCGTACATGGAATCGACGAGCACCTTCATCCTGCTCTTCTTTAAGAGGGTCACATTGGCATAGCTCTTGATGAATGCAAGATGCCCGGTAATTATATCATCCTCTTCGACCAGTCCCTCGGCTTTAAGCTCGGCAAGAGGCCTAAACCTGACCTCGTTCTTCCCCAGATAAGACTCGAATTTTTTAGTGATCTCAGGCCCTGCCGAACCTCCGTAGTAAGCCTTATACTTTATGCCGTTATACCTGGCCGGATTATGGCTGGCCGTTATCATGATGCCGCCTATATACCCCCTCTTCTTTATGGCAAAGCTCACAGACGGCGTCGGCGTCGGCCTGTCGGAGAGCACGGTCCTGATGCCGTTGGCGCCGAATACGCACGCGACGAGCCCGGCATAGGTTTCGGAGAGGAACCTCGTATCATAGCCCACTATGACCTTACACTCTTTTACCTTAAGAGTGCCGCAGTCATTATTGATAAAATCCGCCACAGCCTGGGCCACCTTTTTTACATTATCGAACGTGAACTGGTCGCTTATGACGGCTCTCCATCCGTCGGTGCCGAACTTAACTCCGCCCATCTATGCCCCTCCCCTTAATTGCTGTATAGCGCGCGCGTAATCTTTCGTGCCGAATACAGACGAGCCTGCAACTATGACATTTGCCCCGGCCTTCACGGCTTCGGCAACTGTGGAATCGTTCAATCCGCCGTCTACCTGGATATCCCCGGTAAATATTTTACGCAGTTCCGTTACCTTCAACAGGCAGTCCCTCATGAAGGACTGGCCGGCGAATCCGGGCTCAACGGTCATCACAAGCACAAGGTCGACCATAGGCAGTATCTTCTCGATCGCCTTTACGTCGGTGCCCGGCCGTATAGAGATACCCGCCTTTTTCTTGAAATACTTTATCAGCTTTATGATCGTAACGGGGTCTTCCTCTACCTCTATATGGAATGTGATAAGGTCGCTTCCCGCTTTCGCAAAAGGTTCGACGTAAAGCTCGGGATTCTTTATCATGAGATGGACATCGAAAGGAAGCTTCGTCACCGGCCTGACAGACTTAACCACGACCGGGCCTATAGTGATATTTGGTACAAAATGGCCGTCCATGACGTCAATATGGATCCAGTCTGCCCCTGCCGCTTCAACCGCTTTTATCTCCTCGCCAAGCCTTGAGAAATCCGCCGACAATATGCTTGGCGCTATAAGGACTTTTCTCATATACATTACCCCCTCAATGCCACCATGGCGTAAGCTTTGCTGACATCTTCTATCGTGATCACGCCTGCCACTTTATCGCCCTTCATGACCGGCAGAGCCCTGAGGCCCGTATCAGACATCGCCTTATGCGCCTTGATCAATGTATCCGTATCTTTAATTTTCGGAAAACTCTTTCGCATGGCGGCTTCCACTTTCGCGCCGACCCCTGAACTGTGGACTGCCGTCATGATATCTTTTCGGGTTATAAAACCTACCAGATCCGGACCGTCGACCACGGGAAAATCCTCCTGATGGGAATGGAAGATCATCTCCAGTACTTTGCCCAGGGAGGTTTCAGATGTTACCGTCAGGAAATCGCGAGGCAGTATATCGTAAACCCTGTATCTTTTCAAGATTTCTTTAATATTGACCTGCGCCTCTTCGCCCGAAGCCGCCATGTAGACAAATACGGCTATGGCAACCAGTATGATGTTGCCTCTCATTATGCCGAAATAGGCGAAAGCGAAAGCGAATATGTGCCCCAGAAGCGCCGCTATCCTCGTTGCCTTCACATATCCCAGCCAGATCGCCAGGAGCGACCTCAATACCCTGCCGCCATCCATAGGAAATGCCGGTATCATGTTAAAACCTGCCAGTATAAGATTTATCCAGAAGACATATGCCATGGTAAGCGGCCAGGTCTCCGTGGAAAGCGGATGCAGGAGGACCTCCGGTCCGAGCAGAAACTTCATCGGGAAGAAGAGGATGAGGACCACTAATATGTTAGATGCCGGTCCGGCAAGAGATATCCAGAACTCCTGATACGGCTTATCGGGCATCCTGGACATCGACGCTATCCCGCCTATGGGAAGCAGGGTTATCTCACGGACTTTTATTCCGAAATGTTTGGCCACCACGCTGTGGCAGATCTCATGCATCGTCACGAAGAAGAAAACCCCGAACACGAGAGCTACCCACTTTATGCCTCCCAGCATTACGAAGAATATGAGAAGCAGGAAGGTAACATGTACCTTTATCTCTATCCCTAAAATTGTAAATAATTTAACCGCGGCTCTCATTTAGAAATGCATCACCTCCTTGACTTTTGCGCCCTCGTTAGCGGGCCCGATCACGGCAAGATTGATATTGTCGCCCCTGAATATCCCCTGAGAGACTCTCATGACATCATTCTCGGTAACGGCCTCTATCTTCTCCAGTATCTTCCTGGAATTCAGGTCTTTTTCACCGGCAACGACTTTCTCTCCGAGCCACAGCATGTGGCTCATCGTGTCTTCCAGGGCGAATAAGAGCTGGCCCTTATAATACTCTTTGGCCCGCCTTAGCTCTTCGGAGGTGATCGGTTCTTTTGTTATCCTGCCGAGCTCCCTAAGTATAATTTCTACGGCCTTTACAAGCTTCCTGTCGTCGACTCCGGCGCTCACCACAAACGCGCCGCAATCCTCGTACCTGCGTACGCTCGATGATATCTCATAGCAGAGAGCCATCTCATCTCTCACGATGTGAAACAATCTCGAAGACATGTTCGCGCCGAGTATGGTATTGATGATGCTCATGACATGTTTATCCGGATGGAACCTGTCCGGAGTATGAAAACCCAGCGCTATATGCGTCTGTTCCGTCTTCTTGGAATGGATATTGAGGCGCGGTTCGACCTGAGAGACGCCGGCCTTTTCGAAGCGCGAGGCATCGCCGGGCCTTGCCTCGGAGAAAAATTTCCGCGCTATATCGACCAGGGCGTTCTCTTCTATATTGCCGGCGCCTACCAGGAAGATGTTCCTGGGATTATAATACCCCTTTTTGTACGAGACGACATTGTCCCTTGATATGCCCCTAACCGATTCTACCGTTCCGGCCAGCGGCATGCCCAGGGGTTGGCTCGGCCACATCTCCTCCGCCAGTATCTCATGGACGTAATGCGAAGGCATGTCCTTGTACATATTTATCTCTTCGACGATCACATCCTTCTCCTTGGCCATCTCTGCTTCGTCGAGCCGCGGGTTGAGCACCATGTCGCTGAGTATCTCGGCCCCGAGGCCGGCATACCTTCCGAGTATCTTCACCAGGTAACAGGTATGCTCCTCGGCCGTGAAGCCGTTGAAACTGCCACCACGGCCCTCTATCTCCTGTTTTATCGTCATCATGTCGCGCGTCTTGGTCCCCTTGAAGAGAAGGTGCTCCAGCAGGTGGCTTATACCTCCCTCTTTCGGATCCTCATACCTGCCGCCGGCGCGGACCCATACCCCTATAGCTACCGATTCCATACCTGCCATAGGATGAGCTATGATCCTGAGGCCATTCTCCAGCGTCCTTATCCTGTGCATTACACTATCCTCTCTTTCGACAATCGAGATATCCCTGCAAAATAAGCTGGGCCGCTATCTTATCGGCAAGCTGTCTGCGCTTAAAACTGTCCATGCCTCTCTCCAGCATAGACCTGTCGGCCTGGACAGTGGTAAGGCGCTCATCCCACGATCTTACCGGCACGGTAACGGATTTGGCCAGCAAATCTATGAACTCCAGTGTCTCTTTCGTCTTGCGGCTGTGCGTCCCGTCCATGCTTACAGGAAGCCCCACTACGATCTCCGTTACATTATTTTCTTTTACTATACCGGCTATCGCCTCGAGATCCCGCTTAAGTTCCTTCCTGTATATCGTATCCATTCCCTGTGCCGTCAGAAGAAGCTCGTCGCTTATCGCGACCCCGATCCTCTTGGTCCCGAAATCCAGTCCCAGTATCCTCATCTTAGCCCCAACCAGTCGTCATTGCGAGAAAGCTATTGCTTGCCAGTTGGCTGACGAAGCAATGACAAGCTACGCTATTTTAACTACCCTTCCGTCTTTCTCCACGAACCGCATTGACTCCGCCTTCAGCACCCTCTTCAGCTCCTCAAAATTTCCTACATCGCTCCAGCTATACGACCCCTTGACGCAATAAATATTATCCGCATTCTCGAGGATGGCATAATCTATCGATATGTCCGGCATATCGGCATACCTCTTCATGATGTCACCGGCCGCCATAAGGCCATATATCGCCTTCGCGTGCTCTTTAAACGCGGCTATGATCGTACTGACCCTGAATATGAATATCCCCGTATTCCAGAGGTACCCTCCGTCCGAAACGTATCTTTCAGCGGTCGCCCGGTTAGGTTTCTCTACAAACCTCTCTACCCTGGCAATAGCTCCCGCTGCGGGGCCGACTTTAATATAACCGAACTCCGCGGAGGGTTCCTTCGGCCTGATACCAAGCGTTACGATCGCATCCGGATGTTTCTCTATAAATTCAACGGCCTTATTCATCGCCCTGGCCTGTTTATCGGCATCCGGCACATACTGGTCTGTCGGTACCACCATCATCACCGGATCGCCGCCTTTGCGCCGTAAATGCAGTGCCGCTATCGCTATGGCCGGGGCTGTATTTCGCGAAACCGGCTCGAATAACGCGTTCCTGCCTGCCGCCGCGGGAAGGTCCCTTTTTACCAAGCGCCTGTGGGCGGTATTGGCTACCACCAGAATGCGTTCAGGCGGGACCAGTTTCATCATCCTGTCGAACGTCTTCCTGAACATCGTGCGACCGTCTCTTGTAATCGAAAGGAATGCTTTCGGCCTCAAATCCGTTGAGAGCGGGCGAAGCCTCTTGCCTTTCCCTCCGACGAGTATGACGGCATACGCGCCGCAGGTTCTATTTTTATCCGCCATGGACCGCCCTGGCTATCGACCCGGCAAACCGCGAAACTGCCGGCAGTATGTTCTTCTTTGCGCCGATAATCTTCACTATGGCGCTTCCGACGATCACGCCATCGGCCAACCCGGCAACCCGGGCGGCCTGTTTAGCATTCGAAACACCGAATCCTACCATTACAGGCTTATCGGTTATAGACTTAATAAACCGTATCTTCGGCGCGATATCGGCGGCAAGGTCCCTTCTGGCGCCGGTAACGCCGGTCAGGGAGACATAATAGATAAATCCTCGCGAAGACAGGGCGATCTGCCTTATCCTTCCGGATGGCGAGGTAGGCGCCGCAAGAAATATGGTATCAATGCCATTGGGCCTGGCATATCTCTTGACTTCGGATGCCTCTTCACACGGCAGGTCGGGCACTATAACACCGTCCACTCCGGCATCGCGGCATTTCTTAAAAAATTCACTCAATCCGTACCGCAGGATCGGATTATAATATGTCATAAATACTATCGGCATCTCCGACTTCTTCCTTAAGCCTTTGACCATGTTGAAAATCTTATGCAGAGTCACTCCGCCTTTAAGGGCCCTGCCGGAGGCCTCCTGTATCGTCGGACCGTCGGCGATCGGATCCGAAAATGGTATGCCAAGCTCCAGGATATCGACACCCGCATCCTCAAGAGCCATAGCTATCCTGCCGGTCATCAATAGGCTGGGATCACCGGCCGTTATGTAAGCGATAAATGCTTTTTTGCGGCGCGCCCGCAGAGCCCTGACCTTCTTATCTATTCTGTTCACTGCGCCTGACCTCCTTATATACCCGCACAACGCACCTTTTAAAGGCGCTTCAGAGAACATTCCTCACTATATCTATATCTTTATCCCCCCGCCCGGAGAGGCAGACAATTATCGATTTCGTCCTGCGGAGGCGTTTCGCCAGCCTTGCGGCGTACGCGATCGCGTGCGATGATTCGAGCGCGGGCATTATGCCCTCGAGTTCCGCCAGCATCCTGAATCCGTCAAGCGCCTCTTTATCCGTAACGGCAACATACGAGACCCTGCCCGCATCCCTCAAGTACGCATGCTCCGGGCCTACACCGGGATAGTCTAGGCCCGCCGAAATAGAGTGGGCGATCCCTATCTGCCCGTCCCTGTCCTGCAGTATGTAGCTCATCGAGCCGTGCAATGCGCCGACTGACCCTCTGCATAGAGTAGCGGCATGATGGCCCGTCCCAAGCCCGAGGCCCGCCGCCTCTACACCGATAAGTTTCACCTTGTCCTTAAGGAAAGAATAGAATATGCCCATCGCATTGCTTCCGCCGCCGACGCATGCCACTATGCAGTCCGGAAGAGAACCTATCTTCTCCATGGCCTGCCTTCTGGTCTCCCTGCCTATCACGGTCTGGAAGTCGCGGACGATCATCGGATACGGATGGGGACCGGCCACCGAACCTATAACATAATATGTGTCACGGACGTTCGTGACCCAGTTCCGCATCGCTTCGTTCATCGCGTCTTTTAATGTCTTCGACCCGCTGTGCACTGCCGTGACCTTAGCGCCGAGTATCCTCATCTTGAATACATTTATCGCCTGCCGTTTTATATCCTCGTCTCCCATGAATATCTCGCATTTGAGCCCGAACAGGGCCGCAACCGTGGCAGTAGCCACGCCGTGCTGTCCGGCGCCGGTCTCGGCGATCACTTTCTTCTTCCCCATCCTGACGGCAAGGAGCGCCTGGCCGATCGTATTGTTGATCTTGTGGGCGCCGGTATGCAGAAGATCCTCGCGCTTCAGGTATATCCTGGCGCCGCGGAGCTTATCCGTAAGCCTTTCGGCAAAATAGAGTCCCGTGGGCCTGCCGGCATATTCCTTCAGATAATAATTAAGCTGCTTCTTGAATGACGCGCTGGCCCTTGCGTCGGCGTATGCCTTCTCAAGTTCGCTCAGTGCCGCCATCACCGTCTCGGGAACAAACTTCCCGCCGAAACCGTTATAATATCCTCTCTTATCCGGTACCATGTTTTACGCCTTTCTGACCGCTTCCACAAATCTTTTCATCAGTTCAAAATTCTTCTTTCCCGGCGAGTCTTCTACGCCGGTCGAGACATCGACCCCATAAGGGATCACATCCGCGAGCGCCTTAGTTACATTCTCCGGATTTAACCCGCCGGATAGTATCTCCGGATGCAAAAATTCATAATCTTTCAATATATTCCAGTCAAAAGCCTCCCCTGTCCCGCCCACCGAATCGGAACTGTAATTATCCAGCAGGACAAAATCAACATCATAATCATTGACAGTTTTAAGGTCCTCTGCGCCCTTAAGCCTGAAAGCCTTTATCACTTTATAATCGCCTTTGAAATCCGCGCAATACCACGGCGTCTCGCTTCCATGGAACTGGAGAGTATCTACCCCCGAATCTTCCGCGATGGCGCGCACCTTCCGCTGGTCCTCATCGACAAAAACACCCACCTTGCGTATCGAATCGGGAAGCTCATTAATTATCTCCCTCACGGCTGCGGGATCCACATATCTCCTGGACTTTTTATAGAAGACGAAACCGAGCATATCCACGCCAAGCTCCGCGGCTCGCACAGCATCGACCTTATTCATAATACCGCATATCTTTATCAGTGTCATCGGAACCTCATTATCTCCTGCATCTTCACGGCTATATCCGGGGCTTCCATGAACGCCCCGCCGATAAGGACTGCGTTGATGCCGAGGGATTTAAGAAACATAACGTCTTCGTAAGTTTTTATGCCGCTCTCCGATACCTTTATCTTGTGCGCCGGAACGAGCTTGGCGAGCTTCTGCGTCATGGCAAGATCTACCTTGAATGTATGAAGGTCCCTGTTATTTATCCCTATTATATCCGCGCCGGAGGATATTGCCTTGGCCATATCCTCCTCATTATGCACCTCGAAAAGCACATCGAGCCCCAGTGATGCCGCAAGCTTGTAAAAACCCGCCGCTTCGGAGCCGGTCAGGAGATCCGCTATGAGCAGGATAGCGTCCGCGCCGGCAGCGACAGATTCATATATCTGGTACTCGTCTATGATAAAATCCTTCCGCAGGACGGGCAATGTCACGGCCCCCTTCACCATCCTTATATGCTCCAGCTTCCCCTCAAAGAACCGCTCGTCGGTCAGGACCGATATCGCCGACGCGCCGTGCGCCTGGTAAGTGGCCGCTATATTCACCGGGTTAAAATCCGGCCGGATTATCCCTTTAGAAGGAGAGGCCTTTTTCATTTCGGCAATAAGATTTACCTGGCGGGCCCTGGAAATGCTCTTTTTAAAAGAGCTGTTTACGGAAACGCCCTTCACCTCTTTTATCAGGCTCTCTTTGGATTTGAGGCGCCTGGCCTCATCTACGGCACGCCTCTTCTCTTCTATTATGCGCGACAGTATCATCTGTTAGTTATCTCTATAAGTTTCATCAATTTATCGAGCGCCCTGCCGGAATCTATCGATTCCCCGCATAATTTTATTCCGGCCTTCATGTTATCGGCTTTATATCCGGCAACTACCGCCGCGGCGGCATTCAGGAGTACCACATCGCGCCTGGGCCCGCGCTCACCCTTAAGCACAGAGAGCGTTATTTCGGCATTTTCGGCGGCGTCGCCTCCCTCGATATCGTCCAGCCGCCCCCTGCACAGGCCGAAGTCCCCGGGCGATATATAATAATCTTTTATCTTTCCGCCGCGCAGCTCGGAAACTTTTGTCTTACCGGTGATCGTTATCTCATCGAGAGTATCCATGCCATATACCACATACGCGCGTTTTGTCCCGAGGTTCTTCAATACCCGCGCTATCGTGCCGGTAAGGGATGGCGAATATACGCCTACGACCTGGCTCTTCGCGTTGGCAGGGTTCGATAATGGCCCCAGAAGATTGAATATCGTCCTTATCCCTATCTCTTTCCTGGGAGCAACCGCGTATTTCATGGCATTATGGAAAAGCGGCGCATAAAGGAAACCTATACCTATCTCGAGTATGCATCTCTGCACCATATCCGGCCCGACATCGAGCCTTACGCCAAGCGCCTCGAGCACATCCGCGCTGCCGCACCTCGAGGATGCCGCGCGATTACCGTGTTTGGCCACCTTCAACCCGCAGCCGGCC
>JAFGRN010000041.1 GCA_016935115.1 Candidatus Omnitrophota bacterium
AAGACGCGGGCCTCCTCGCAATGACGACGAGTGGAGTCCGTCATTGCGATCCCGCCCACGGGACTGATGGCGGGACAGGTCCCGCCCCGAGATTGACTTTTGGCGGGAGAAGCAATCTAAAGAAGTGGCAGTTAAAAATATTACCCAAGGAGGTTAGTATGCGCAGGAGAGGTTTTACTCTGATTGAACTTATGATAGTCGTGGTGATCATAGTGGCGCTGGCATCGATGGTCGTGCCGCGTTTAAGCGGCCGTACGGAGCAAGCGAAGAAGGCCGTAGCGAAAGCGGATATTGTATCGAACATATCGATGGGGCTTAAGCTTTACGAGCTCGACAACGGCAATTTTCCCACTACGGAACAGGGATTGAACGCGCTTGTGACCATTCCGACCTCGGCTCCGGTCCCGAATAACTGGAATGGCCCTTATATTGAGAACATACCGACCGACCCCTGGGGTAACCCTTATAAGTACAGGAGCCCCGGCAATTATAATAAAGCCACGTACGATCTTTATTCAATAGGCAAGGATGCGCAGGAAGAGACGGATGACGATATCAAGAACTGGAAGTGAGATTGCTTCGTTGGCAGGAGTGAGACGCGGGCCTCCTCGCAATGACGAGTCACGACTGTCGCGATTGTCACGGCAGGGGCTCAGGCCTCCTCGCAATGACAGAATGGGTTTTACTCTTATCGAAGTGCTCGTGGCTGTCTCGGCCCTGGCCATAGGCACGGTGGCCATAACGCGTGTCTATTCGGCTTCGCTTAACGCGATGGAGACGGCGCAGTATAATATAGATGCCGTATCCCTTCTTAAAGCGGCTATGGGACAGGCGGAAGAGAAGGCGATAGCGGATGGCGGCACATCCGAAGGCAGCGCCAGCGGAGAGTTCGCGTCTATTGACGGCATGAAAGTCGATATGGGCCGTTCCGACAGCTGGCAGTGGAGCCGCGAGATAAAAGCTTCGGGCCTTCAGGTCACCGTTAAGAAAGAAAGCGCGCCGGATGAATCGTCGGAAGACGGAGCTTCCGGGGACAGCGCGTCGGGATCCGCCGCCGAAGACTCAACGGGCGATTCCGCGACTGCCGCCGAGGAGGAATACGCGCTCAATGAGGTGGTTATCACCGTAGTCAACCCCTGGCTTAACCCGGCTAAGAAGTTAAGCCTTACCACTTATATGGAGGCGAAGAGTGCCGAATAGCGCCTGCCGTCATTGCGAGGGACTGCGAGGCTCGACACCGAAGGTGGCGGCCGAAGCAGGGCCGAAGCAATCTAAAGTCAAGATTGCCGCGTCGGCAGGAGTAAGACAGTGGCCTCCTCGCAATGACGAAGGGGAATTGGCAGGAGTAAGACAATGGCCTCCTCGCAATGACGAATCTTTCCACGTCATTGCGAGGGACTGCGAGGCTCGACACCGAAGGTGGCGGCCGAAGCAGGACCGAAGCAATCTAAAACGAGATTGCCGCGTCGGAAAAGGGCCATTCAATATCCTCCTCGCAATGACAAAAGGGAACCGGCAAGAGCCAGACGACAGCCTCCTCGCAATGACGAAAGGGAACCGGCAAGAGCCAGACGACAGCCTCCTCGCAATGACCAATCCCAAGGCCTTTACTCTTGTCGAGCTTCTCATAGTAGCGGCCATAGCCGGCATAATAGGGTTGACTATAGCCTCTACCTTTGCCGGAGGGTTGAATATATACCGCAGGATGGCCGGCCGCACTGAAGTCAAGACAGATATTCTCCTGGCGATGGAGAAGATGGAGAGGGACGTAAGAAATACGTTCTCGTTCAAAGGATTAAATTTTATAGGCAGTTCGAAGAAGATGACATTCCCGGCGATGATAAGAAAATTCTCTTCTGCCGGCATCCCGGAAGAATCACTCGGCTCGGTTTCATATTATCGTGATGACAGACCGGCGGTCAGGATGCTCTCAAGAGAGGAAAAGAAATTCTCTGAAGCAATAAAAGAAGACGATGCCGGTAAAGGCACCGTGACAAACCTGGCGCCGATAGAGGATATAAGCTTCAAGTACTACACGTTCGATCCCGAATCCGAATCCTACAGCTGGGCCGAGACATGGGATAAGACAGAGGAGAAGGAAGAAGAGGAGGAGGCGGCGGGCGGTAAATCCAAAAAGAAGGAAGTTTCGATAAAAGATATCCCCGAAAATATCCCGTTAGGTGTTAAAATAGAAGTCACTTATAAAGATGATGAAGGCGATGTTACATTGACGAGAGCCGTCTTTATAGAGCCGGCAGTATCATTGAGCCGCGCGAAGAGTAAAGCGGCGGCGGAAGAGGCTGCCGCGACAGAGGAGAAGAGTGGAGAGTAAAGTTAATGACGGAGGGGCCAAAGGAAGCATACTCATCATAGTCCTGTGGAGCCTCTTCTTTTTGGCGATGCTTGCCGTCGCGGTCAACTCTTACGTTTGGCCGCGGCTGGAGGTATCGAGCAGGCTCCTGGGGAAGGCCAAGATGCGCTACATAGCTTCGGCCGGGATCAGGAGGGCCATCCTTGAGATAAAGAACGATTCGACGGAAACATACGACAGCCTGCATGATACATGGAGCGATAATGACGAAGCTTTTAAAGAAGTGCCGTTTGGCGGCGGCACTTTCAGCGCAGTCAGGATAACGCCGGCGGATAAATCAAAGCCCGAGTACGGCCTGACGGATGAAGAGAGCAAAATAAATATAAATAAAGCCCCTGCCAGCGTATTGCAGAATCTTCTTAAGCAGGAAGCCGGTGTGGCCGATGACGATGCTTCGGCAATAGCTGACTCCATACTGGACTGGCGCGATTCCGACGACGCGCTTCACAAAGATGGCCATGAAAGCGATTATTACGAGGGTTTGAATGAGCATTATGAATGCAAGAACGGCGACTTTGAGTCTCTCGAAGAGCTGCTCCTTGTTTACGGGATGACGCGGGATATATTTGACAAGATCCAGGATATCATTACTATATACGGTGAAGGCTCGGTCAATGTAAATACCGCCGGACTTCGCGTATTGATGGCTATAGGGCTTGACAAAGGCTCGGCCGAAAAGATAATGGCGTTCCGTGAAAAGGAGAATACGGCGGAGGATGGGGATACACCCGATAACATCTTTACGGATGCTTCATCGATAGCGGAGGTCCTGAATGATGAAGGTGAATCATCGGGCGAAGACGCTGATGCCGCATCGATAGCGCGCGCCGCGACAATGCTCAGTGTTAAGAGCGATAATTTCAGGGGTGATATCGCGGCGTCGCTTTCACAGGGCGGGATATCGGAGAAGATAACTTTTATTTATGACAGGAGCAAGGGGCTGGTGAAATACTGGAGAGAGGAATGATCGCGAAGATCAGGGATATCGCAAAGAAGATAAAGATGCCGAAGTTTCCGCTGAAAGCATGGCTGGAGAAGCTTGCCCCGAAGAATGACGTTGTAGCTGTAGAGATAGGCAATGACTGGCTGAAGATAGCCAAAAAAGGCCCTGTCCGTAACGGCAAGCCCGCCTATCTTATCCATATCTCCAAGCTTGCGCAGATAAAAGAGAGTGTCTCTCTTGCTATTGACAAGATATTCAAGGATCTTAAGATAGGCAGGCATAGAGTGGTGGCATATATTCCGCGCCATCTGGTAACGGTGCGTATGCTCGACCTCCCCGCGACCGATCCCAAAGAGATCAGTGACATGATCAGCCTGCAGGTGAGTAAACAGACTCCTTATTCAAAAGAAGAGATAGTGTCATCGCACAAAATAGTTGAAATTCTTCCGACGGGATACGCGAAAGTGATGCTTGTAATAGCGGTCCGCAACATTATAAATGAGCGCGTCGATACACTTACCAAAGCCGGCCTCGATGTGAAGAGAGTCGCCATAAGCAGTGAAGGGGCATATAACTGGTTTCGTTCGGCTTATCCGCATGATATGAAGCCATTTCCGTCGCAGGGCATAGTGCTGCTGGATATAGACTCCAATTATTCCGACTTTATAGTTATACGCAACGAGAAGATGGTATTTACCAGGAATATCTTTATCGGCGCGAACCATCTTATGCAGGACGCCGAACAGTGGCGCGATAAGTTTATAGAGGAGCTCAGGCATTCGCTGGAGCGGTATCAGGGCGAGGAGCGCAATATCAGGATAACGAAGATATTTTTAAGCGGCGCCGGCATTAATATAAAGGACCTGAGCATTATCCTTAGCAACAGCATGGGCATGCCAGTCGAGAATACTGACCAGTTGAAGGGCATTCATCTGCGTAATTTCCCCGAAAACCTGCACGGCGATAGCTTTAAATTCGTTTCATTGACCCAGCTGTTCGGCGTGTCTCTCGGTAGTGAAGGCCAGCAGATAGATCTTACTACCGGAGAGCAGAAAGTCCAGAACCTGATGGATACGAAGAGGAGAGAGTTAACTGTCATGGGCGCATTGATAGCGTCCGTCGTTATGCTGATGTCTTTTATCATACTGATGAACATATACAATAAGAACACATACCTGGCAAAATTGAAGAGCATGATATCAAAAATAGAGGTGGAGGCGGATGATATTGAGAAGATGCGCGCCGTCATAAGCCTGGTAGAGAAACGCCTCGACTCCCGCGGCTCGGCGATAGAGGCATTGAACGAGATATATGGAATTACTCCGAAGGAGATACACATCACGGATATCAATATAGATGAAAAGCAGTCGATAATTATAAAAGGCGGCGGTTATGCCATGTCGGACGTTTTCAAATATGTCAAGAAGCTTGAAGAATCGGGCATGTTTGAGAACGTTAAGACCACATATACCACTACCAAGAAAGACAGGGATTCGGAATTCGCGGAATTTGAGATAATCTGCTCGTTCCAGAAATAATTTAAGGGCCGGCTATGGTTAATATGGAATTTTTTAACAAATTATCGGGCAAGGAACGTGTGGGCCTTGCGGTGGCCGTTATAGTTATAGCGCTCGTAATAGTCGACAGGCTGATTGTGAGCCCGATAGGCGGAAAGATACAGCGTATCAACCAGGATATACATTTCAGCGAGAAGAAACTGAGCCGCGATTTGCGGAATATAAATAACAGGGACATGATAGAGGGCGAGTACAAGAAGTACAGAAATTATGTCAGCAAGGGGGCCGCTTCCGACGAGGAAAATGTAGCGAATATACTGGCGGAGATAGAGAGCCTGGCCCGTTCATCTTCGGTCAGCCTCGTTGAGATAAAGCCGCAGTCGCCGAAGAATTACGATTTTTACAAGGAGTATATAATCGACGTTACCGCGGAAGGCGGCATGGAACAGATAGTTACGTTTATGCACAATATCAATAATTCCAACCAGCTTCTCAGGGCGGTGAAGATCCGCCTGGGATTGAAGGATAAAGAATCCTCGAATATCAAAGCCTCGGTCCAGGTCACCAAGATCTCTATCTAAAAACGAAGACTCAGGTTAGATTGCCGCGTCGGTCAGAGTAAGACAGTAACCTCCTCGCAATGACGGACTTATGTCATTGCGAGGGAGCGAAGTCATCCCCCTTCGTCATTGCGAGGACTGCGAGCGAAGTCATCCCCCTTCGTCATTGCGAGGACTGCGAGCGAAGTCATCCCCCTTCGTCATTGCGAGGACTGCGAGCGAAGCGAAGCAGGACGAAGCAATCTAAAGGCGCTAAAGGTTCTCCGCCTTTGCCGCGAATTTAGCCGGAAATTTTTTAAAGTGCTTAACACATGCCTCGCAGCAGAGGTTGTAGATCTTGCCTTTATATTCTACCATTATCTCTTCACCCGCCACGATATCATCGTCCGAAACAGGGCAGACGACGTTCTTGACCATAACCGCCGTTGTTTCATCGCCCGGTTTCACTATCTTCACTTCATCATTTTCGCACATGGCGCACGGCGCGAAGCTTCCCGCGCACAGGGCCGCCGCGACCGCTATCACCAGGCTTCTTCTCAGCATCTTTGCCATATAGCCTCCTTTTACCTTTACAGTATAAGTATACCATATTTTTGCTCCTGGCGAATGTTCTTGAATAATGGTTCGCGGACGTGTAAAATTAGGTCAAAGGAGGCGCCTATGCCGCTACTTACAATTACAGTTGATAGCAGTGATAGTGGAACTTTTACGCTTGTCTTAGCCGGATCTATCGATTCAGACACTTATAACATACTCGAGCAGAAGGTCGATATCTTATTGAACCCGTCTCTTCGGACGATGATATTCGATATGAAAGGCGTGAAATACATATCCAGCATGGGCATTAAGGCTATCCTTACCTCGAAGGAAAAAATCGAAAAACAGGGCGGAGCGCTTCTCATGACGAACCTCCAGCCGCAGATACGCAAAGTGTTCGATATTATCAGGGCTATCCCCGGCCAGAGCATCTTTACCAACAGGCAGGAGCTCGACCAGTATCTTGCCAGGATCCAGCAAAAAGAGATAGATAAGAGAAGCCCGCCCAAATGAAGCGCGCCCTTAAGATAGCCGCCATAGGTATCATAGCCATATCGCTTTATTCGCTTACGCCGGTGATCTCTCTTTACATGAAGAAAGACGTGCGCCAGCCCACCAATGCCGAAGCCGCCGAAAAACTGAAGGCAAACCAGGGCGAGCTTTTCGGATTCATCGTCTTCGGCGATAATCACGCCGGATTCATATTTGATGACAGCGCTTTCCTTAAATTAATCCGGAATATGAACAGGGAGGACCGGTACAGGAAACTTCCCATAGATTTCGTGATGAATGCCGGGGACGTGACGTTTTCCAAAGGGCTCGAATCCGACTATTGCACATACGATAAACTGCGCTCGATGATAAAATGGCCTGTGATAAGCGCGGCGGGCAATCATGATTGCCAGAAGGGAGGCGATCGGCGTTTCAGGGAACACATAGGAGAAGAGGAGTTTTCATTCACCGACCGCAACTCGTATTTTATAGTGCTCGATAACAAGATCTCCGACCTTTCTGAGAAGCAGTTTTTCTGGCTCGACAAGGAGCTTACAAAGGCGGCCGGGTACAGGCATAAGTTTGTGCTTATGCATAAGTCCCCTATATCCTCTTACCAGCGCTCATGGTTCCGCCCGGAGCTCAGCCCGTGGTCGTATAAAGTGATGAAACTTTTCGAAAAACATAAAGTCGATATCGTCTTCGCCGGGCATGAACACATGTTCAGGGATAATGTTTTCGGCGGAGTGCGCTACATAACTACAGGCGGCGGCGGTATGCTTATACAGATACCGGATTCCGACGGAGGTTTTCTGCATTATATCGTGGTCAGGGTCTATGGCGACTATGTCGACCTCGAAGTGCGGAAAATATTCCCGCCTTTCTGGGAATTCATTACCTACTACATGTGGAAAGAGCTGTTTTACTGCCTCAAAGACGTCTTCCTCAAAGACGGTATCCTCTTCTGACGGTGAGCCATGAAAATACTCAGGGACTACATATTAAAGGAGTTCTTCCATTCCTTCTTCCTGACGCTGGTCGTCTTCACTTTCGTATTCCTCGTCGGCAATATCATAACGCTCGCTAACTATATCATCAATAAAGGCGTGGATCCGGTCTCGGTGCTGAAGCTTTTCGGCTACCTTATCCCGTGGCTTCTTTCATTTACCCTGCCGATAGCGGTGCTCACAGCCTCGATACTTGCTTTCGGCCGGCTTTCCGGAGACGGGGAACTTACCGCGATGAAGGCCAGCGGGATATCTTTCTACCGTATCGCCGCGCCGGTGGTCATGGTCGGCCTGGCGCTCAGTTTCTTCGCTTTCTACCTGAATGACCATGTGTCGCCGAACGCCTCGTTTGCCTCGCGGCAGGTGATAAAGGAGATAGGCATACGCTCGCCGACGGCCGCGCTCGAGGAGGGCACTTTCATACGGGGTTTTGAGAACTACATAATATTTATCCACCAGATAAATGGCAACAAGTTCCGGAATATCCGCATATACCAGCCGCAGGAGGGGAAGCCCACCCGGACGATCGTGGCCGAGACAGGCGAGATAAATTCGATGCCGGAGAAGAACATAATGGAGCTCAGGCTGTATAACGGCACGAGCGAAGAACCCTCCCCGACGGAGCCGGAGAGTTTTTATAAACTCAATTTCAAGACATATTTTATGTCGCTCGACCTCAGCAAGATCTTCAAGAAAGAGAAGATAGAGAAGAAGGCCAGAGAGATGACGATAGATGAGCTCAATGAGGAGATAGAGAAGGTCTCCGCCCAGAACATAGACCCTACCCCGCTTAAGGTGGAGATATACAAGAAGATAAATATATCGGTGGCCACTTTTATCTTTGTGCTTATAGGCATCCCCCTGGGGGTCAAGTCCCAGCGCAGCGAAAAGTCCATAGGTTTTGTGCTGGGATCGGTCCTGTTCGGGATATACTGGGCCGCCTTCTCCGGAATGATCGTGGTGGCCGCGGGCGGCAAGATGCATCCGTTCCTGGCGTGCGCCCTTCCGAATATAGTATTCCTGATAATAGGCATAGGCCTGTTTGCATTTTCAGCCAGAAAGTAAGAGGAGAACCATGCCCGGACCATATGACATAGTGATAATAGGCGGAGGGCCCGCAGGCCTTACAGCGGGGCTCTACGCGTGCCGCGCCAGGATGAAGACAGTGCTCGTCGAGAAACTGGCATGCGGAGGGCAGATCCTGATAACGGATACCATAGAGAATTTTCCGGGGTTCCCCGAAGGGACTAAGGGCCCGGACCTTGCCGACTGGATGCTGAAACAGGCTGCCCGCTTCGGGCTGGAGGACCGGCAGGCTGAAGTGAAGGGTATTACTGCCGGTAAGGCCCCGGCGGCGCCTTTCAGGATAGAGCTTACCGACGGTAATGCGCTGGAAACGCTTTCGGTCATAATAGCTACCGGCGCGCGCTGGAACAATCTCGGTGTGCCGGGAGAGAAGGAGTTGACAGGCAGGGGGGTATCGTATTGCGCCACCTGCGATGCGCCTCTCTTCAAGGGAAAACATGTCGTTGTCGTTGGCGGCGGCGATACGGCCCTCGAGGACGCGTTATTTCTCACGAAGTTTGCCTCCAGGGTTACTATAGTCCACCGCCGGGACAGGTTCCGCGGGACGAGGATACTCCAGGAACGCGTATTCGCGGACAGCAAGATAGAGGTTTTATTCAATTCCGTCGTCACGAAGATTTTAGGCGCCAAGAGGTG
>JAFGRN010000005.1 GCA_016935115.1 Candidatus Omnitrophota bacterium
ACCTATCCTCCATCCGGTCATTGCAAATGATTTCGAAAAACCGTTCAGATAAATAGTGCGCTCTTTCATTTTAGGCAATGTCGCGAACGGCGTATGATTGAAATCATAAGTGAGATCACAGTATATCTCGTCGCTTATCATTATTAGGTTTTGTTTCAATATGGCCTCAGATATCGCCTTCAACTCTTTCCTGGAATATGAAGCGCCGGTAGGATTATTGGGATAATTCAATATCATAGCTTTCGTTCCAGCGCCGCAAACACCCTTTATGTCTTTAGGGGTTATCTTAAAATTCCCATCGGGGCTGGTATTAATGGATACGGGCTTTCCTCCGCAGAGCATAGTGATCGGCGCATATGAAACATACGCCGGTTCGGGGATAAGCACTTTATCACCCCTGTCAATGATAGCCCTGAGGCTGAGATCAAACGCTTCGCTTACCCCGACGGTAATCAGTATCTCTTCTTCGGGATCATAATCCAGGCCATACCTGCGGTTCAGATACTTCGATATCTCCCGGCGCAATTCCGCGAGGCCCTTGTTCGATGTGTATGAGGTAAAACCCTGTTCCAGGGAGTAGATCGCGCTCTCTCTCACATTCCATGGAGTGACAAAGTCAGGCTCTCCGACACCAAGGGATATGACATCTTTCATCCCGAGGACGAGATCAAAGAAGACCCGTATGCCCGAAGGCGGTATCTCTTCTACTATCTTCGCTATCTTCATATCTGCCTTTAGATTGCTTCGTCAGCCCACCGGCCAACCACGGCTTTCTCACAATGACGGGGGATGAGGCCTTTCTGTCAACCGTCAACCGTCAACTGTCAACTGTCAACTAACCGGCTGCCATCTCTACAGTACTATCGCAGGGCGCTTAGATCTCTCCGGCGTCTTCAGAATGTCTCCGTCTTCTTTATACTTCTTCAATATAAAATGCGTCACCGTCCCTCTTACCCCGTCCATAGGAGAGAGTTTTTCGCTCACGAATCTCGACACGGTATGTATATCCCTGCCCTCAACTACTACCAGCAGATCGTACGTTCCCGACATAAGATAACAGTTCGTCACTTCGGGAAAACGGTATATCCTCTCGGCCAGATGGTCAAAACCCACATTCTTCTGAGGCGTAAGCTTAACTTCGATGAGAGCGCGCACATCGGTTCTCTCATCCTTAGTCATTTCTCTATTAATAACCGCCTTGTACTTGACAATCACGCCGTCCTTCTCCAGTTTTTTTATTGCGGATGCGACCGCTTTAGGCGTCATCTTAAGCATCTTCGCCATCTCTTCCGTAGTCACGCGGGCATCGCGCTCCAGTATCTCTAATATTTCGTTCATGTATCTCTCCTCATTAGAATATCAGAAGGGGCGGTCCCTTTTAATCCCGAGGCCGCCCCTTCCATGAAAGGTCTATATAACGAATCAGCTACTTAATCCCCTCGTCACCGCCTGCCTGGGCAGACATGGCGGGTTCGTTCACGGCCGACAGATATCTCGATAACAGTTCCCATGTCCTGGAACCGACTACACCGTCAATCTGCAAGCCATTGGCCCTCTGAAAATCCTTTATAGCCTTCTTGGTGCCTTTGCCTTTTATGCCATCAATCTTGCCGTCATAATAACCGGCTGTCTTAAGCGCTCTCTGTATGTCTTTCATCTTGCCGGCATACGCGCCTGCCCTGGGCTTCACGCTGATGTTCGTACCGGGCTGTGGCTGCGCAACGGACTTGATGTCATCAATAGCCATAGCCTGCTCCGCAGTCGTGCGCTCAACTTCAGCCTGTTTCGACTCAACAGTCTCGACTCTTGACTCCAGCGTCTCCACCCTTGACTTGATGCCGGTAACCTCGGTCTGCATTTTCTTCTGGGCAGTCCCGCATCCGCAAACCAAAAACGCAGCCAATAAAACAATTACAAAACACGCCAAAGCCCTTTTATTCATCTTATTCCCTCCCTAAAATTTGTTTGGTTAAATTATACGGCACCGTCTTCTGTATTGCAAATAAAATCTTAAAAAGTTCAGCCTTTCTTCAATAGCTTCGCGGCTTCCTTTACTGATGAGCCGTCATGGACTATCGAGCGTATGGCCCTTATCATACCGACGGCATCATCCGATTGCCAGATGTTCCGGCCCATATCAACGCCCCGGGCCCCGGCATGCATGGACTTCTGCGCCAGATGAAGCGCGTCCATCGGCGTGGCGAGTTTCGGGCCACCCGCAACGACTATCGGCACAGGGCAGGAATTAACGACTTTCTCAAAATCATCGCAATAATATGTCTTCACGGCCTGCGCGCCAAGTTCGGCGGCAATGCGGCAGCAGAGGCTAAGATAACGGGCATCGCGCTTCTCCAGCTCTTTTCCGACAGCAGTCACCGCAAGCACCGGCATCCCGAAGCGCTGTCCCTCGTTTACGAGCCGGCCCAGACAGCTAAGCGTCTGATTCTCATGCTCCGTCCCCACGTATATTGAAAATGCCACGGCCGAAGCATTAAGCCTCAGGGCCTCTTCCATAGAAGTATGGATCGTCTCATTCGAGAGCGCCGGGCCGGCTATGGAATTGCCGCCGGAAACCCTGAGAAGAAACGGCATATCTATGGCGGCATCGATACAATTCCTCAAGACGCCCCTGGTCAGCATCAGCGCATCGGTGTACTGAATAAGCGGTTTTATCGTCTTCGCGGGATCTTCGAGCTTCGATATGGGCCCGAGAAAATATCCATGATCTATCGCCAGCCAAACCGCTTTGCCGCCGTTCGGCATCAACCTCGACAACCTGTTCTTCATCCCCCAATCCATATCTACCACCTTCCTTTTAATCGCGCTTTAAGGCCGTGCAATTCTTCAATAAGCTCCTTCGGCATGCGGTCACCGAACTGCGCGAAGAATTGCTCGCCATCGGCTATCTCTTTTCCCCATTCCTCTTTATCTATCGAAAAGAGGCGTTCCACATCCTCTTTCGATATATCCAGCCCTTTCAGGTCCAGGTCTTCCGGCCGCGGCAGATGCCCCACAGGCGTTTCGCGCGCTCCGACACGGTTATTGACACGGTCAATTATCCATTTGAAGACGCGTATATTATCGCCGAAACCCGGCCATAAAAACCTTCCTTTATCGTCGGTACGAAACCAGTTGATCGAGAATATCCTGGGCGGGTGCGTCAGCTTCCTGCCTATAGAGAGCCAGTGGTTAAAGTAGTCACCCATGTTGTAACCGCAGAACGGCAGCATCGCCATCGGATCGCGCCTCAGTATGCCCTCGCGATGTACCGCTGCGGCTGTAGTCTCCGAGCCCATGCGCGCGCCGATGAATACTCCCTGCGTCCAGTCGCGCGCCTCGGTGACGAGCGGGATCGTATGAGCGCGCCTGCCGCCGAAGAGCATAGCGGATATCGGCACTCCCATGGGATTCTCGAACTCCTTCGACAGCGTCGGGCACTGCGATATAGACGCGGTAAACCTGGAATTAGGATGCGCGGCCTTATTACCGGAACCGGGATTGAACCTGTTACCCTGCCAGTCGATGAGCTTATTCGGGCGTTCGCCGTCCAATCCCTCCCACCACGGCTCATTGGTCTCCTCATTGATAGCTGTATTGGTAAATAGCGTCGGGAAGAATGTCCCTTTCTTCAGCGTGCGCATCATGTTGGGATTGGTCTTCATCGAAGTGCCGGGAGCCACGCCGAAAAAACCGTTCTCGGGGTTTATCGCGTAGAGCCTGCCGTTGGGACCGACATTTAGCCACGCGATATCGTCGCCTAATGTCCGGATCTTATAGCCTGGCAGGGCCGATTCCATCATAGCAAGATTTGTCTTTCCGCATGCGCTGGGAAGCGCCGCCGTCACGTATGTGGTATTGCCGCGCGGGTCTTCGATGCCGATAACCACCATGTGCTCGGCGAGCCAGCCTTCCCTTTTGCCCAGCCATGAGGCCAGGCGGAGGCTGAAGCATTTCTTGCCGAGAAGGGCATTGCCTCCATAACCCGAACCGATCGACCAGACAAGGCTATCGTCGGGGAAGTGCATTATGAATCTCTTCTTAGGATCAAAATCCCCTACGGAATGTATCCCTTTAACAAAATCGTCCTTCTGGCCGATCTTCGCTATCGCGTAGCGGGACATGCGCGTCATTATGCGCATGCTTACCGCTACATAAGTGATATCCGTAACCTGTATGCATGCCTTCGCATACGGCGACTGCGGATGGCCCATCATGTAAGGCAGCACGTACATAGTTCGGCCCTTCATGCAGCCGCTGGATAATTTCGCCATAAGGGCCTTGGCTTCTTCGGGGTCCATCCAGTTATTATTCGGCCCGGCGGTATCCTTATCCCTGTGGCAGACGTATGTAAGATGCTCGGTGCGCGCGACATCTGTGGGATGGCTTCTATGATAGTAACTATTGGGGTAGGTTTTGTGGTTCAAATCCCGGAATACGGGGAAACCCTCTATCTTCTCTTCTTTTATGCCGATCTCTATGAGGCGGCGCGCCTCTTCCTCGGAACCGTCGCACCAATAGACTCTGGCGGGCTTCGTAAGGCCGGCTATTTTGTCAATCCATTTCTCAAGAGGCGTTGCCATATTAATTTAATCCCGGAATTTTATCGCTGTGCCTATTTCTGCGGCTGGATAATGACTTTAATGGAGTCCTTAGCTTCCGCGACAAGTTTGAATCCAAGGCCCGTTTCCTTCAGGGCCATACGGTGGGTTATCATATCATAAACCGGAACTTTTTCAAGGCTTATCTTCTCCAGCGCCTCAATATGGTCCTGAGGGCTCCCGGCATAGGAACTCGTGATAGTGGCTTCTGTGCGCCAGAATATCTCATTGACCGGAACCGGCAGCAACGCATCTTTCCCGGCCGCCGAAAATATGAGCACCGTTCCGCCGCGTTCTATCGATCTCAGGCCCTGTTCGAAAGCGCCTTGAGAGCCCGCGCAGATTATCACAAGGTCCGCCAGATAACCGTCATTAAGCTCTTTTAATTTCGCGGGAGCATAGTCCTTGGCATTAATGGCATGATCAGCGCCTGATTTACCGGCGAAGGCAAGACGGAATTCAGATATGTCGGTTGCGAATATACGTCCTGCTCCTGAGGCCCTGGCCAGCCTTATGTGAAGTATTCCGGATATGCCGCTTCCTATGACCAGGACCGTACTGCCTTTCTTGAGCCCGGCCTGGCGCTGGCCGCGCAGGACACACGCGAGCGGCTCGATGAATGTGGCATCCTCGAAGGAGACTTTATCGGGGAGGCGAAATACCCCCTTCTCAACATTGATCTTCGGGACTCTAACATATTCGCAGAATCCGCCGGGGTAAAAATTAGTCTTGCGCAGGGTCTCGCATGTTGTCTCATGGCCGGAGCGGCAATACCGGCATTCCCCGCACGGAACGTGATGCGCCACGGCAACGCGATCGCCGACTTTAAAACGCGTAACATTTTTTCCGACTTCGGCGATGGTACCGGCTATCTCATGGCCGAGCACGAGCGGCACCCTGTGGATCCTGTACCACTCCATCACGTCACTGCCGCAGATACCGGATGCCTCTATCCGCACCAGGATCTCGTCGTCGCCTATCACGGGCTTCGGCATCTCCTCCAGCCTTACATCATTATTGGCATAGTACATCGCCACGCGCATCGGATAAACCTTTCTATAATAATTTTTCCACTCTGGATTCGATAAGAGACCTGTCGCCTTGAATGCGGTCAGGGACATTGATCTCATCGATCGACACGGCGCCTTTATGGCGTAAAACTTTTTCAATAGCCTTAAAACACCTGTTCACGCCAAGGCCGCTGCCCGAAGTCAACAATATTGCCACACGCTTTCCGTTTAGGCCGCTTATTTTATCAAGGTATGTATTGATCGCCGGAACGGGCGCGAATGCCCAGACGGGACAAGCGATAACCACGAGGTCATAGGAAGAAACATCGTAATTGACTTCCGGGCCGAGAGCGGCGCGCCTGCCGGTAAAAGCGGCGCGGCACTGCGCGCCGAACGTGGTGATCTCATCCGACGGTTTTAATCTCTGCAGTACGACTTGGCCTTTCGCTTTCAGTTTCCCTGCGAAGATATTCGCCACGTTATCGGTATGCCCACTGAATGAATAATATGTGATAAGGGTCTTCATTGCCGTACCGGAGTTGTGTTCTGCCGCGCCTTCTCGAGCTCTTTCGCCGTCGGCTTACGGATATTCGTGACATTGGCGCGCGGTATAGTAACTTCCATGCTATCACTCAAGTTCTGTACATAGAGCACATCCGGAGTTTCGTTTAGTATATACACTATCGCTTTATTGCCGCTTCTGGTCTCAACCATGACGGCCTCAGTGCCCTCGTCATTCATCGGAACTTTATATTCGTCGCTTTCCGCCTTGAGCGCGGAAGGTATTACCAGCCCGCATATGGTTACAGTCAAAACTAATACCGCCAGAACCGATCTCTTCACCTCATCCCTCCTTATGTTTCAGCTGCGTTTTTATGATGTTACCAGGCTATCATCATAATCCAACATGTGAATTGAACCTTTGGCATGCGAAGCCTCGAACTTTACCAGCTGTACCGAGAATGGCGCCACGAGAAGACGGTCGCCGCTTACTGTACGCGAACTTGTATCCGCGTCCGGGCCCAATATTTCGGTTATTGAAAGTGATTCTATCGGCGATGGTCCGGCGTCGAGCGTGCAACGCAATTCCTGGTCGCCGATATTGGCTATGAGCAACGCGCAATCGCCTTTACCATTATCACCGGCAAGAATCCAGAGCGGACTCAGCTCACCCTTAACCGACGGTACCCTATCGATAAGGCTGACTCCTGTCTGCACGATGCACCTGCGCGGATAACGCGTCATCTCCTCCCATAAAGTAAAAGTCTTTGCGGCAGGCTTCTCCCTACCATCGGCGGTAAAGATACCATAGAAATCCGGCTTATCAATATTCGTGTCATTACCGCGATAGATAAGCGACGCGTCTACTCCGGCCTCCTGCAGGGCGATCCAGATCGCGGTAATGCGCGGGGCAGCTTCCCGCCCGAAAGTTATGTTCCGGCCGTGCCCTTCTCTTTCGGTGTTCCATTCTGTGATGTGGATCTTCGCTTTCTTGATTCCGGCCTTTAGCGCGGCATCTCTGTAAAATAGCGCCGCGTCATAATATTCCGCCGGATCATTTGAATACATATGGAATGATATGAAGTCGGGGATAATGCCGCGTATCCTGAGGTAATCAAAGAAATGGCCGGCCACTGCGCGCTGTTCCGGAACCTTATAAGTAGATACAACAAAGCCGGGGCCGCCAACCTTGATTTTCGGAAATTCCTTTTTTAGTTTTGAAAACGTTTCTGTAAAGAAGAGGAGGAACATATCAAAGTCCCCGGGCCAGAACCTTTTGAAATCCGGCTCATTCCATATTTCCACGTAACGTATCTCCGGACCAAGGCCGTCGCAGGACTTTTCTATATAACGGCGCGCGACCTCGACCGCCGCGGCGGAAAGGTTCATGAGCTCGCGCTCATTCCTCGGTATGCGCACATTGTTATACGAATCGCCAAGCCTCAGGTACGGCTCAAAACCACCATCCCTTATTGAGTCGAATATCTTATCGGTCTGCGTAAAATCGTACGATTCAGGCTTAAGCGGGTCGGCATTAATATCGGGGTATATCACGCTTAAATCGAAAGGGCCGTAATAGTCGTGAGTACGGACCATTGTCACTCCGGCTACCTGATACTCGACCGTCAACTCGGCGTTGCCCTTGGCGCCCGCAGGGGAAGGCCCGGCATTCACGCCGAGAAGCGGCGCGATCGAACCATTCGGAGCGCCCACTGAGATTGAAATCTTATCTTTAGCCAGTCGGGCCGGTGTACGTTCCGCATCCTGGGCAAAGGCCGCGGCGCCGCAAAGAAGCGCAAAGCAGGCGGCAAATATGATGCCGGTAACCTTTGACAACATGTGCATCTCCTTAAGTTGCCTTGATCATGACCAAAAGCATCTTAAATTTTCGCGCGGCCGTCAGGGCGTGCGGCTTATTGGCGGGCATAATTATCATTTCGCCTTTTTTAACGACGGACGCTTTTCCGTCGATCCTGATCTTCGCATGTCCATCCACAATATACACCAGAGCATCGAACGAAGCCGTATGCTCGCTTAACCCCTGCCCTTCATCAAAAGCAAAGAGGGTTACGGTGCCCGTATCTTTTTTTATGATCTCTCTGCTGACAACCGTGCCGGACTGGTACTTTAATAAATCTGCAAGGCCTATCGCTTTCGCCATCAATTCTTCCGTCTTCATCCGCAAAAGTCCTATTTTTTAAACATCCCGCGCTTCCTTAATATATAAAGCCTACCATACTCCTCCTCGGCAATCAAGCTGAAGCGACCCGGTAGTCGGGGTAGCGCCTATTTGAATAAATTCATCAGCGCCTTTGAGGCGATATATCCAACAAATACCGCTCCGATACTCAAGGCTACTGAAAGGGCCATATTGATAACGGCAATCCTGTATTCACCATCTCTCATAAGGCTGAACGTCTCAAGACTGAAAGCCGAAAACGTTGTATATCCGCCCAAAACACCGATAAAAATAAACAATCTGGCATTTGGCGAAATAGCAAACCTGTCAATAACGCCCCAAAGCAATCCAATAACCAGAGAACCGGTCACATTTACAATCAGCGTACTGATAGGAAACACGTCATTTGAAAACCGATAATCAAGCCCACCCATGATGTAGCGCAGTAGCGATCCGATCGCTCCACCTAATCCTATAATAAAAAATCTTAACATAAACCGGCGCCTCCCTACCGGTCAGATTATACTCTTCAGCTGGGGGTCTATCAACTACAATTGCTTTTCTCTCGCTGGGGAGCCACATAAACGAGAAGGCCCACCGTAATTCTGATGGGCCTTCTTCTATAGTGGCTCCCCCGCGAGGACTCGGCGACTTTGCCTCGCAGAGCTCGGCTCCGTCGCCAGCTCGGCCGCTGTCGTGCATAGCACTTTTCCTCGCTAATCGCTCGGCGTGGCCTCGCTTCGAGTCCTCCTGACGTGCCTTATAAAGCAAAGGCCAGACCTTAAAAAAGGTCTGGCCTGACTTAATATGGCTCCCCCGCGAGGACTCGAACCTCGGACACTCTGGTTACGATCTGACTCCGATTACTCGGAGAGTCGGACTATACCATTGCC
>JAFGRN010000042.1 GCA_016935115.1 Candidatus Omnitrophota bacterium
CCCTATAACATTCGTCCCCGCCCCTATCAATGCCCCCTGCCCGGCATTTCCACCGGACGTTGAAGAAGCTACGGCGCCTACACCCGCGCCCAGAAGGCCCTGTTTCAGGACATTTTTAGTATTATCATCCTGGCTATAAGCGGAACAGATCAATATGCACATAAATAATAATATTGTAATGGATAACTTCGCGACTTTAATACCCATATCGAAACCCTCCTTAAATTATTATGTTAAAAATCAAAAATATGATACATCAAAACTACCAATATTGCAATACTGATCTCGTCATAGCCTTGTCAAGATAATTGGACGCTTTCGTATTCGTCATTGCGATCCCGCCCACGGTTTTTTCCTGGCGGGAGAAGCAATCTATCTATTAAGCAGTTCGCTCGAAAATATATTGTCCCGCCCGAGAATACAGTTAGGATCGAGGGCCTTCTTGATATTAGACATCTCCAGCACTCCGGAAGTTCCGTACATCTCCTCGAGATATTTATGTTTTATTTTGCCTATGCCATGCTCGGCGGAGACGGTTCCTCCCAAAGATACGCCTTTTTTTACCAGCTTCATAACTGTCTCTTCCGCAGCCCCGAACTCTTCGATTGACCGCGGCAGGATATTTCCGTGCACATGGTTCTCCCCTATATGCCCGAAAACTACGGTATCGAGGCCACACCCTGCAAAGGTGCTTTTATAGAATCCCATCATCTCCCGGAACCCGGAATCGGGCACAGCTATGTCGGTTGACAGCTTACGGAAACCGTTCCTCCTGACTATTTCATTGACGGCTTCCGGCATGTCATGGCGAAGCGCCGTAAATTTCCTGGCCTCCGCCTCATTCATCGCTACCCATGTATTATCGAGCGACGCTCCGTGCTTCGACATCAGCCTCGACCACTCATCTATTACGGCCTCTTCACTTCCGCCCGGGAGAACTTCCTGTTCGAAGAATATGGCGCTTCCCGCCACGGCGGGCACATTGGCATTCTTCTTTCTCAATATCGAGAGAGCTCCCGCCCCGAAGTACTCTATGGACAATGCGTCTATTATTGAAGCTCCCGGCGAAACCCTGTTCTTCCTGGAGAGGTCGCGCGCGTCCGCCGCGAAGTTCCACGAGTTTTCCTCTGCAGGGAAAAACACAAAAGCGCTGAATATTTTTGCCGGTTTCTTTACAAGCCCTACTTCGAGTTCGGCAATAACGGATAGGGTCCCCTCCTGTCCTATAAAAAGGTCTATTAAGTCCATGCCATCCCTGGCAAAATAACCTGCCGCGCTCTTTACATTGGGCATCTTATAGGAAGGCAGGGGAATCTTTATTATGCGGCCGGAAGGCAGAGCCATGTTTGAGTCGCCGCGGCGCAGATATCTCTCTGCCCGCTTCAAGTCGACTATCTCGCCATCGGCAAGCACCATCTTCAGCCGTTTGACATAATCCCTGGTCGGGCCGTATTTGAACGATCTCGAACCGGAAGCATTGGTGGAAGCTGTTCCTCCGACGAAGGCCGTGCCTTCGGTAGGATGCGATGTATAGAAGAGGCCATTGCGGTCAGAAGCAGCCTTCAGGTCGTCAACCGTTACCCCGGCCTGTACCACCGCCGACATATCGCGTGAAGAAACGCTTATTATCTTATTGAGCCTCTCGAGTGAAACGACCGCTCCGCCTAACGGAATACGCGAACCTGTTGTTGTCGTACCGCCGCCGGATATCGTAACCGGCATATTTTTTGAATTTGCTTCACTTAAGAATCGCGAAAGTTCATTAATATCTTCGGGAGCCGCTACCAGGTCCGCGCGGCCGCCTTTGAAATTAGAACTGTCTTCAAGATAGGATCTTATCGCATCGGGGTCTTTTTTTAAGAGCATAAGATAGGACTAATTGACCGGGACCTCTTTCTCCGAGATAACATTGCCGTCGGCATCATACTGGCGCACTATCTTCTTCCTGGCCTCTGTCCCAGCCGGAACCTGCGGCTCAACGACAGTCACAGGCTGCTGCACATACTGCTGCGGCTGGTACTGCTGCTGGCGCGCCTGATACTGTTCCTCCTGCCGGATCTGCTGCTGATACTGCCTGTCCCGCGCCTTCTGGTCGTCATTGGCCGCGCCCATCAATGTCCCGCCTACAGCTCCGATTCCCGCGCCTATCAATGCCCCCTTACCCGCATTGCCCGAAGCGCTCCCTATAGCCGCTCCAAGCCCGCCGCCGAGAAGGCCGCCCATAAGGGCGCTACCCAATGCTGAAGATCCGCCGCCATCATCTTCCGAATCATCATAACGCCCCGCCCATACAGTTGCTGTTCCCAGCGACAGAATAAGCCCCACCGCTATTACCCGCATAAACAATTTCATAAAAAACCTCCTTGTGTATACCAATATATAGTATACGACAAAGAGGTTCTATTTTAAAGATAAAACGACGATTATGGTGGGTTTATCGCCTGATAAGGTCTAGTGCTTCCCTGGTGTGCCTCTCCTCCCACTCTTTCTTGAACTCGGCGCTATGGTTTGCGGATACCGAGGTATTGAGCGGAGGCTGGACAGCGCTTATGCCCGATAAGGTACGTATTGACACCTGGGGATGTTTAACAGAGGAAACCAGAAGAACAGTTCCTATTGCAACTATCGAAAGGACCGCTATGCACGCGACTTTAGCGGCACTGCAGACAGGCTTAGTGATACATCTCATATATACGCCGGTAGTTATATTCCCGGAGAGATACTCTTCTACAATCTCAAGAGCTTCGCTCTTATTTTTTGCTTCGGCACGCAATTCAATAATAGTTTTGAATCTCATAACACACCGCCTCTTTATCTTTTCATCGTTTAGTATATACTAACAAAGGCAGTATGTCAATATCTAAAAACTAACTATTTTATATCTTTACGAGGAAGGATTTTCCTAATTCGAATGCGCTCTTCAGAAGTTTTTCATTACTATCTATATCTGATTTATTTGTTATACCGCCGCAGAGTAATTCACCGGCATATTCAATATCAAGCGTGGCAAAAAATGATTTCACAACCAGCTTTGAACTATCGAAAAAATCTTTCCTATGGGCCGCGCTTACACTTATGAATATGCCCTTTTGCTTCTTTGTGCGCCGCTCTTTCTTAAGAGCATACTTGGCCACCCAGGCGCACTGGAACCTGTCTATCATCATCTTTGTCTGCGCGCTTACGTTCGCAAAAAAGACCGGAGACGCTACGACGATCCCGTCGGCATCTTCGATCCTCCTGTAGATAAACTCCATGTCGTCTTTGATTACACAGGCGCCTGTCCTATCACATCCGCCGCACTCCTGGCAAGGCCTGAATGTAAGCTCATTTAAGACTATTTTTTCAACATCAGCGCCTGCCGAAACAGCGCCTTCGAGAAGCCTGTCGAGAAGCGTTTCGGTACTGCCGTGCCTTCTCGGACTGCCGCTTATCCCTACAACATTCATCTTATCGCTGTCATCCCCGTCATTGCGAGGAGGCATTAATCTCATTCAGGCCGACGAAGCAATCTAAAGGAAAGATTGCTTCTCTCATTTTATTCGCTCGCAATGACGGAAGTATTCATCCTTCTTTCGCCACCTTAAGGCCGACCTTCTCGGCTATCTCAACAAACTCTTCTTTGCCTATATCGTCGAGCGTCTTCCTGCGCTTATCAAGGTGTTCGTTGAACTTTACCGCTTTCTCCTGCATGACCTCATGAGTCTCTTCCGAACCACCGTAGAGCCGGAAATTCCTGCCTTTGGTTATGCGCACATGGCCGTCTTTGCCGTCGAGGCCTAGGCCGAGAAGCACTGTTTTCCGCTTTTTTGCCATTATTATAACCTGTAGACGCTGTCGCCTATCCTTACCCTGGATTTTACAAATAACCCTATTTCCTGGCCTTTCCTGCCTTCCTGGATAGGGGCATGATCAAGCTGCATCGACCGGATATCTTCCTTAAAATCGGTGGTATGCCCCTTGAGGTATATCTTATCCCCTATCTTTATGCCGCTCTTCAGCAGTTTTACGGCCGCGGCATTCACGTGCGGAAAATAATGTGTCACTTTGCCTATCTTTTCCAGGTTTAATTCCGGAGACGCGGCAGCTTTTTTAACCGTTCTTTTTTTCGATTTTACCTTTGGCCTCTTTGTGGCCTTTTTCGCTTTAGCCCTTACGGGCTTACCCGCCTTCTTCGCCCTGCGCACAACTCTCTTCTTCTTAACCATAATAGCCTCCGATCTTATTCAAAATATTCATCGTCGCTATATTTATATTTACATATGCCCCTCTTTGAATCCTGTATAAATTCGACCAGATGGTCAAGCTCCTTTGCAGGCTTCAGCTTCCTTATGCCTTCTATGGCCTGGGCTGTGTTCAGGTTTGACATAAATATCAGTTTATACGCTTCTCTTATGCCTCCTATAATCTCGCGTGAAAACTTCAGGCGGCGCAGGCCCACAAGGTTCACGCCGCGCACTACCGACGGTCCCCTGACCAGCATGTACGGCGGTACATCTTTATTGATCCCGGTAAAACCGCCTATCATCGCTACGGTACCTATCCTGCAGAACTGATGGACTACTACATTGCCTGATACGAATGTATAGTCCCCCACGCTCACATGCCCGGCCAGGAGGGCGCCATTAGCCAGGATAACATGATTACCTATGGCGCAATCATGGCCCACATGGGACATTGCCATGAGATAAGAGCCCTCCCCTACCGTGGTCGCGCCGCCCTCAACTGTACTGCGGTGGATCGTGGCATATTCCCTTATTACCGTGCCATTGCCTATCCTGGTGTAGGTCTTCTTATTTCTGTCAAACCCGAGATCCTGCGGGACATTACCGATAACAGCGCCCATATGTACTTCCACATTCTCCCCGAGCGTAGTACCCGAGCAGATAAAGGCATGAGGAGCTATCCTGCATCCGGCGCCAATGGTAACATCATCTTCTATTATAGTAAAAGGCCCGACTTCCACGCCCTCACCTATATTAGCTTTTTTCCCTACTATGGCACGATCATCGATCTTACTCATCTCTTTCTCCCGTAAAAGGCGTCGAGCAGTCTGTTTATGGAATCGGCTATCGGCCTTATATCGTCATTCTTACGAAGCACTATCCTGTGGCCGTGTTTCTCATCTTTCACTATCTCTTTTAATTCCTTCTCAAGGCGCTCGAGCGGCCCGGCAAACCTGTGGGAAAGTATTATCCCCCACCACAGAAGCAGAAGAAACAGCGGAGGTATGCCTACAAGCAGCATGAAATCTATCTTCTCCACCACCGGCGCGAGGGTCATCGCTATGTATTCAGGTATACCTATCTGTTCCGCGGTAAGCGTAAATATCAAATAATACAGGCAGAATCCCACGAATATAAGGGGGACTATCATAGAGACCAGGAGAAGCGAAAGATATCTTACCTGGATATGGCTGCCGGTGAAATATTTTGTCCTTAAAAATTTTGCTCTCATAGGCTATTCTTCCTTATATCCGACCTCTATCTCGTCATACATACCGTCGGCGGACGAGGCGGTATGTTCCGCGTTCGTCATGAACGCAATAGCCCCTGCGTTAAGCCTGGGCGGATTACCGAACGCCTTGGCATAATCCGCCACTATATCTCTCTCCTCTGAAATAAAACCTCCGTCCTCAGGGATACCGCTCTCGAGGACCATGAGTTTTATATTCTTCGAATAAGGGCTGGTCCCCATGGAACCCACCGGCAGTTTCTCGGCCCATATATATTCCAAAACATGCGAATCGAGAAGGAATAGGGTGGGAAACACCACATACACCCTGCCGGCAAAATCATGCTCAACTTCCGATTCGAGGTTTTCCGGCGACTTTTTCTCCGGAAATTTTCCGACCTTCCACTTCCACCTTAAGACCGGCCTCATTCTCCTGGTATCAAGTTTTATCTTATAGAATAATGCCGACGCTGCCGACTGGCTCCTCGCGTGCACATATGAAAACGTGTCTTCCTTCTCTACGCCGTATGCCACCCTGCCCTTAAATACCTTCTCCTCCCACTCTTTAAGCGCGCTATTGTCTGTAAACGGGAAGAGCTTGATCCTCTCTATCTTGAACCTGGGGATAGCAGATTGCGCGGCTTTTGTCATTTCGGAGACCTTCGGAGCAGCCGATTTCTTACCTATATATAATAGCCACGACAGGATAACCGCAATGCAAATAATCAATAAGGCCGTCGCGAGCGAAAATAATTTTTTCTTCATCTTTATGGTAGATTATATTTTGATGGATGAGAAAAGTCAACAGAAAACCCTTCGATATCCCGTCATTGCGAGGACTGCGAGCGAAGCGAAGCAGGACGAAGCAATCTCGTTTTTAGATTGCTTCGCCGGCCTTCGGCCGTCTCGCAATGACCCGCAGGATAAAACAAAGACCCCCGCTTTTTAAAGCGAGGGTCTTTGTTGAAACAACCGGCTGCTTAGAAGCTAACCTTGCAAGTACCGACTATGTCCTGAGCCGCCTTATCGGCATTCTGGTACACATTGGCTCCGGGCACGAACCAGGCCATGAGAAGGCCGAAGCTTACGTCTTCGGTGTAGTCCCATATAGCCTGACCGTCAAACTCGGTGCCTATGTAACCTTTGGTCCATATATTACCTACCGCATCTACCGGTATACCGGGGTTTACAGCCAGTATCGGCGAATTCAGCCAGAAGAGGTTTATGTTGCCCTTAAGGGTAACACAATCCATCGGCTCTAAGCTTCCCGACATAACTATCTGGCTCTGGTTAGTAAATGAAGCATCATCACAGCTTGGTGTACCTGTAGCAGTGATCGGATAATCATAGGAACTGTAGTATGTTCCCATGAACTCGCGGATAGCCGAATCATATTTACCTCTGAACATCGGATCCCATCCGTGATAAATGCCTGTGGCGTTATTATCATTCGCTTCGCCTTCTTCACCGGAATAGAAGATATACTCGAGGCCGAGTTTCGGCTTCCAGCATATCTTATCCATTAAGCCTCTGTATTCAGCGGACGCATCAGCGGCCCAAGCCGAACGTGCCATACCAACAGCCTGATCGACAGCGCCGATATAGGAACCGAACTGGTAGGCGACTTCGCCGGCTACCGTAAGGTCACAGATCGGATCCATGCTGCCTCTCATACCAATAGTATGGATATCGTTATTGCTGTCTCTCTTATTGCTATTCCAGGCAGGTATACTATGATCCTGCTTCCAGAACCAATAAGCTTCGGCTTCCGCTTTGTAGCATTCGAACCTGTAACCGACATTGACTCCGTAAAGATCGATGTCATCAAAGTCAGATGTCGCGTTTTCCGATATCTTGGAGTATATGGCAGATATCGTCCAGGGATCATAATCCAATACCGCTTTTATTGAATCAAAAGCAGTACGGGCTGTATATTCCGGAGCCTGGATAAGACCAACGGAATAGTTGTTATAAACAGCATTCGATCCGACTATGAAGCCCTTACCGAACCAGAGGTCCTGACGGCCGATGGTAACGGAAAGGGGACAATAAACGAAGTTCTTCAATGTCACGTATGCCAGATCAACATTGACCTGGAAATCATCCGCGTTTGCAACATAACCGGCACCGGCAAACATGGAGCCATTCATGGACACGTTCTGGCCGGTATTAATATTCTTTACGTTGACATTCCAGTCTCTCTCATTGACGAGCCTGATAACCGTAGAAACATTATCTGTAAGCTCGGCATCTACCTCAACTTCTGTATTAGACATCCACCATGACTGGTGGCCGCCGTAAAGAACAAGCGTATCAGTTGTTCTGCCATCGCGCCGGCCTAAGACAACTCCTTCATCCATCGGAGGATTGCCCCTCAGCTCATAGGCTTCTCTCCAGATGCCTCTGACCGTGAGATCTCCGCTGACCTTTACGCTCTGGGTCTCAGCATAAGCGCTTGCCGTGAGGCAGAGAGCTACAGCTATGACCAAAGCTACTCTAAACAACTTCATGTTACCTCCTTAAGGTAATTTATGAATTAATCTATATTTAATCGGGGGCTTTTTCTGAAACGAAAAATAAACAAGCTCTCAAAGCCCTCTATATATTGCTGTCTACTTCTTTATCTACATCACCACGTGTTGATAACCGCAGGCTATTTTATTTACCACCTCCCCCTTCGCCAAGATTTGGGTTATCTATGGTGTTATAGGCACTTTAAACTGCCTTTTGCACTTAACGAAAGTATATCATCTTTTAACGCAATGTCAAGGGTAAATCGGCTTTTTTATTCCTAACCTCTCATGCCCTTAACCCTTAACCTTTTTAACTAATTTCACAGAGTTCCGGAATACCTTCTCTATATCCCCTCCACCCATGCCTATGGACTTAAGAAGCCTTACTGCCTGAGCATAATCCACGACATCGCACTCATCGTGCGCATCCGTATTAAGCACAAGTTTGGCGCCTGCCAAAGCGGCCATCCTGAAGAGCCTCCTATTTGTGGCAGAGTGGCTCTTTCTGGTAGTGATCTCGAGATAGACGCCTTTCTTAGCCGCAAGTTTCACGTCTTCCATCAATATCATTCCCGGGTGCGCAAGTATATCGCATCCGGCTTCTATGCCTGCCCTGTTGGTGCCTTTCAGCACCGGCTCCGCCACAGTCTCGCCATGCACCACGACTATCTTCGCGCCGTTTCTCCTGGCAAATTTTACGAGCGGTTTTATCTCCTGGACCGGAACATGCGTGATCTCCACGCCCGGGATCGCGCGGATCTTCCAGAACTTATTCAATACCCTGCAGACTTTTACTATCCGCGGAAGGACAAAATCTATGTTGGATAAATCGACGTGGTCGGTCAACGCGAAAGCGCTATAGCCCTTGGCTTCGGCGCGCCTTATCATTTCGCTGGGGAGAAGCGCTCCATCGCTGAAAAGCGTGTGAGAGTGCAATCCTATCATCTTCGGTTTTAGTTTTTTCATAAATCCAACCGGCCTTTAACTGTCAACCGTCAACTAAACTGGCGCCCCTGGCCCGAGTCGAACGGGCGACACCAGGTTTAGGAAACCTGTGCTCTATCCATCTGAGCTACAGGGGCGTGTAATCTAAGTCAAATAAGTCCGGCGTCCTGCCCCGCCCCTAATCTCACTCCAGGCGGGGAGCTACAGGGGCGCGTAATCATACCGTCATTGCGAGGGAGCTTTAGCGACCGAAGCAATCCCTGCCTTTAGATTGCTTCTCCCGCCCAGGAAAAACTGTAGGCGGGACAAGTCCCGCCTACAGTCTCGTGGGCGGGATCGCAATGACACCTTAACAATATTCATCCTTGATAAGCGATACGACAGGATAGCCTTTTAACTTATCGCGCCCCTTCAGGGCGGTCAACTCTATAAGATAGGCTATCCCCACTATCTTGCCGCCCATCTTCTCCACCAGGTCTATAACCGCCCTGGTGGTTCCGCCGGTAGCCAGAAGGTCGTCGACTATAAGAACACGCGCGCCCTTCTCGAAAGCATCCTGATGGATCTCGAGAGTATCCTTGCCATACTCGAGATCATAAGTAACGGCATGTGTTTTACTCGGAAGCTTTCCCTTCTTACGTATCGGCGCGATTCCGCAGCCAAGTTTATACGCGAGCGCCGCTCCGAAGAGGAAGCCGCGCGCCTCGATGCTTAAAATTACGTCCACTTTTTTGCCTTCGAATTCGCGCGCAAAGAGGTCAACGGATTCCCTGAATTTCTTTCCGTCTCTCAAAAGAGTGGTTATATCCTTGAATATTATGCCTTCCTTCGGAAAACCCGGTATGTCACGTATGGAAGATTTAAGATCGTTCACAGAATCCCTCCTATCTCTGTTTTTCAACCGCTTCTTTCTCCTGCTGGATCATGTGTTCCCGCATCTTACGCATCGCGGCGCACTCTATCTGGCGTACCCTCTCTCTCGTTATCCCGAAATGCTTGGCCGTGTCCCTGAGGGTATGGGGAGATCCCGCTTTCAAGCCGAACCTGAGGCTCAGTATCTTCTGCTCCCTCTTCGACATCTTCGCCAGAAGGAGCCTGATACGCTCCTGCGTAAAGAAGTTCGAGAGTTCGTCGATGGCAGTCGGCATATTCTCATCTTCTATGAGATCCATGAACTCTGTCGACCCTTCTTCTCCGACGGGAGCATTCAGGCTCGTTGTGCCGGATACCATCTTGCTCAGCTGTTTCACGCGCTTCACGGGAAGCTTCATGCGCCTTGCTATCTCATTGATATGGGGTTTCCTCTTAAGGGTAGCCGTAAGCGTGTCTGTCACCTTCTTGAAACGCATGAGAAGCTCTATGACATAGACCGGCATCCTGACGGTTTTGCCCTGGTTCGCGATCGCCCTCGAAATATACTGGCGTATCCACCAGGCGGCGTACGTCGAGAAGCGGTACCCCTTCTTGGGATTGAACTTTTCGACTGCCTTCATCAGCCCGAGGTTCCCCTCCTCTATCAGGTCCATCATCGAAACACCGAGGTGTGAATATCTCTTGGCGATGTTTATGACAAGCCGGAGGTTCGACTGGATCATCTTAGCGCGGGCATTCTTATCGCCCTTCTTTATCTTATTCGCTAAAGATATCTCCTCTTCCGGAGTAAGGAGCGGGAGCTTCTTTATATCCTTCAGATAAAGCTTGATAGAGTCCATAGGGCCTCTCTACTTTTTATTGCTCTCCACCGCCGCCTGCGCGGCCGCCAGGCGGGCTATCGGCACCCTGAACGGTGAACAGCTGACATAATTCATCCCCGCGTGGCAGCAGAACTTCACCGAATCAGGGTCGCCTCCATGCTCACCACATATGCCGACCTTTAGATTCTTACGAATAGACCGGCCGCGGTCTATGCCCATCTTTATAAGCTCTCCCACTCCGTCCTGGTCTATCGTCTGGAACGGATCAGCCGGCAGGATCTTCGAGTTAAGGTAGTCCGGGAGAAAACTTCCTATATCGTCACGGCTGAAACCGAACGTCATCTGCGTCAGGTCATTAGTTCCGAATGAGAAGAACTCGGCTGTCTCGGCCAGTCTTCCGGCCTGGAGAGCGGCGCGGGGAATCTCTATCATAGTTCCATACATGAACGGCATGCCCTTCAAGCCGAACTTCGCGCAGACCTCTTTATATACTTTATCAACTATCGCTTTCTGGTTATCGAGTTCTTTCTTCGTACAGGTAACCGGTATCATTATCTCCGGAACGGCTTTCTTACCGGATTTAATTAATTCGGCGGCCGCCTCAAGAATAGCGCGCACCTGCATAGTCGTGATCTCGGGATACGTAATACCCAGACGAACGCCGCGATGGCCCAGCATGGGATTATTTTCACGCAGTGATTCCGCCCTTTTTCGCAGTTCACTCATATCGACGCCGAGCTCCTTCGCCAGCGCCTCAAGCTTATCTTCGCTGTGAGGAACGAACTCATGAAGCGGAGGATCCAGAAGCCGTATGGTAACAGGATACCCCTTCATGGCCTCGAGAGTCGCTTTGATATCGCTCTTGACGAAGGGAAATAATTCGTCCAGGGCTTTTACTCTCTCTTCGAGCTTCTTCGACATGATCATCTTACGCAGAAGAAAGAGGGGCTTATCGGATCCCTCGCCGTAAAACATATGCTCTGTCCTGAACAGGCCTATGCCTTCGGCGCCAAACTTCATCGCCTGCTCCGCATCCTTGGGAGTATCGGCATTTGTACGGATCTTGATAACCCTGAACTTATCGACAAGTTTCATGAATTCTGTATATGCCTTATTATGCTCAATATCGACGTCGACGAGCGGCAGCTTTCCCTGATAAACCATGCCGGTAGTACCGTTCAGGCTCAGCCAGTCACCTTCCTTTATGGTAATACCCTTCTTCGTAGTGAGGGACTTATTGTCATCGGCAATATCAAAATCACTGCAGCCGACTATACAGCACTTGCCCCAGCCGCGGGCAACTAAAGCGGCGTGTGAAGTCATCCCGCCTTTCAGCGTCAATATTGCCTGCGCCTTGTGCATGCCGTCAACGTCTTCGGGCGAGGTCTCTTCGCGGACAAGGATTACCTTCTCGCCTCTCGCTGCCCATGCCACGGCATCATTTGACGTAAAGACAGCGCGGCCGACCGCGCCGCCCGGGCCGGCCGGAAGGCCCTTGGCTATAGAACCAGCCGCCTTTTCGGCTTTAGGGTCTATCATAGGAAGTA
>JAFGRN010000043.1 GCA_016935115.1 Candidatus Omnitrophota bacterium
CCTCATCCGACAGCGCCTGAGCCAATTGCGCCAGGGCCTCCGGCGCCAGGTCGCCGCCTGGAAAGTCCTTTAATATCGACTCCAGATATTTGATCGCAAGGTCGCTCTTGCCTTTTGAGGCATATAGCCCCGCAAACCACAACCTGGCATCCGCGGCAAAATCCGATCCGGGATAATTCTTAAGAAAATTTTCGAACGCCAATACAGCCTGAGGCTCTTTACGCATATTGTAATAACACCACCCTATCTGGTAAGAGGCCATCATCCTGATATCCGGATCCGCCGATGAGCCGGCCAGATCCCTGAATATCTCCAGCGCCGCTTCATACCTGTTGATATTATACAATGCATTGGCAAGATAAAACCTGGCATGCGATGATGGCGGGTCTCCGGGCGAACTCCGCGCCAGGGCTCCAAATTCCGCAACGGCGCGTTCATAATCGCCGGCATTAAAATATGCCTCCCCTAATCTGGGAAGGACCTTTGCTGTAAGGCTGGTCTTCGGAAAATTCACCAGTATCGACCTGTATACAAGCACCGCCTGGTCATATTTCCCCTCGAGCATCAATATATCAGCCAGCTGATATTGCGCATAATCTATCCATGAACTTTCAGGATATTTATTTATTACGCCGTCATAGCTTTCGGCGGCCCTCTTATATTCCTTCCTGTATAAAAATATATCCCCTATGCCGCAGAGAGCGCTCGCCCTGAGGTTTGTCTCCTTCGATTTCTTCTCTACGGCCGTAAACTCACCGAGCGCCTCGTCATAGCGGCCCTGCATCATACAGGCCCATCCGAGCTCATAACGCAGCCTGTAAAGAACCGGTCCGTCAGCCGGTGATGAAACGGCTTCCCTGCAGATACGCTCCGCGGCGGCATAATCTTTATCGCTGTTAAATATCCTGGCCCTGTGATAACCAACCTCCCGCGCGGCGGCGCTCGACGGATAGTCAGCCTCTATCTCATCACAGATCTTCAACGCTTCAGCGCTCTTTCCTGAGCGCTCATAGTTCTGGACGAGCCCTAAAAGCGACGAGCTCCTTATAAAATCGCTATCCGCCATTCCCAGGCATTTCTTCAGCTGTTCGGCGCTGGCCGTACATTCGTCCATCCCATAAAGGGCCTTGCCGATTCTGTATGCGGCCAGGGACGCCCATGCGGCATCAGGCGAGATCGATAACGCGCGCTCCAGGGAGACTATGGATTCCCTGTACTTACCAAGACTGAATCCGGCTTCGCCGCGCAGATAGTATGCTTCGGGGGTATCCTCCGAAAGCGGGTACTTCTCTATAAATTTACCCAGTTCTTCCTCCGCGCGTTCATACCTCCCTGAAAGATAGAGGCATTCGCCAATCCGGAACTGCGCGTCCATAGAGACCCTGTCCATGGGGTAGCCGGATATGACATCCTTAAAGCATTTTACCGCTTCCTCAAAGAGGCCCATCCTGTAATATATCCATCCTTTGGAATAAATAGCATAACCCGTGTATCTCGAAAGCGGGAATCCATCGATTATCTTCTGATAACATTCGACCGCTTTTTTCATATCGCCCATGCCGATATAGGTTTCACCGAGCCAGTATAGCGCTTCGTCGTGGAATTCGGCGGCATAGGGCGAATTTATAACGGATTCAAATTCGTAAAGCGCTCCCGGAAAATTATTCTGCCTGTAAAAACACCTGCCCAGGAGAACATGCGCCTCATAAAGGTATGGAGACCTCGGATAGTTGCGTATAACCTTCTCGAGCGCCTCCTGCGAAAGATTGAAGAACCCGTCATTGAAGGCCTGCTTCGCATATATGAAATCCGTATCATCAGAGAGGTCGTCGGCAAACAGCGCCGGCGGCGGCAGCAGTATTGCCAGGATCATGATAAAGGCGCGGAAATATACCCGACTATGCACCGGACAACACCTCTTTCAGGTAGCGTCCCGTATAGGATCTCTTGTCTTTAATAATCTCCTCCGGCGTACCGCAGGCAACTACTTCCCCTCCGGCATCGCCGCCGTCCGGGCCAAGGTCTATTATATGATCCGCGGTCTTCACGACATCCAGGTTGTGCTCTATCACCAGCACGGTATTTCCGTTATTAACCAGCGCGCGCAGTACATTCAGCAGTTTATCGACATCGGCAAAGTGAAGGCCGGTGGTGGGCTCATCCAAGATGTAGAAGGTCCGTCCAGTTGACGATTTCGACAGCTCAGCGGCAAGCTTGATCCTCTGCGCTTCGCCGCCGGAAAGCGTCGTAGCGCTCTGGCCTATCTTTATATATCCCAGTCCGACATCATAGAGAGTCCTGAATTTATTCTTTATCGACGGTATCTCCCTGAAGGCCTCGAGCGCTTCCTCGACCGACATATCCAGGCAATCGGCTATCGAATGGCCCTTGTATTTGATATCGAGAGTCTGCTCATTGAAGCGCTTCCCTTTGCATACTTCGCATTGCACATATATATCCGGCAAAAAATGCATCTCTATCTTCTTTATGCCGTCTCCGGCGCAGGCCTCGCATCTTCCTCCTTTGACATTAAAACTGAAACGTCCGCTCTTATAACCTCGCACCTTCGAGTCGGGAAGCCTGGAGAATAGGTCGCGCAAAGGTGTAAATGCGCCTGTATAAGTAGCGGGATTCGAACGCGGCGTCCGGCCTATAGGAGACTGGTCGATGACGATCACCTTATCGATATACTGTATGCCTTCTATCTTCTTATGCGCTCCCGGCATCTCTCTCGACCTGTACAATTTCCTCGCAAGAGACCTGTGGAGTATGTCTTCTACAAGGGTGCTCTTGCCGGACCCCGAGACTCCTGTGACGCATACAAAGAGCCCCAACGGTATCTCGACATCAATATCTTTAAGATTGTGCTCCCTGGCGCCAATTATCTTAAGTACCTTGCCGGAGGGCTTCTTCCGGCGGGATGGCACATCTATCCTGAGCTCCCGGCGCAGATATTTTCCCGTGAGAGATTCTTCCGAACCCAGCACATCCTTGATCGTCCCGCTTACCACCACCTCTCCGCCGTGTTCGCCCGCGCCCGGCCCGAGGTCTATGATGTGGTCTGCCGCGCGTATAGTCGCCTCGTCATGTTCTACTACTATAAGAGTATTGCCTAGATCCCGCAGCTTCACCAGCGTGTCCAGGAGTTTCGCATTATCCTTCTGGTGCAATCCTATGCTCGGCTCATCCAGTATATAGATAACTCCCACCAGCCCCGACCCTATCTGGGTAGCCAGGCGTATGCGCTGCGCTTCGCCGCCGGAGAGTGTCGATGCCCTCCTGTCGAGCGTAAGGTAGTCGAGGCCCACATTTACCATGAACTGCGAGCGCGCAATGATCTCTTTAAGCACCTGGTGCGCTATCTTTTTCTCCGTCTCCGAAAGAGGAAGCGTGAAAAGGAAATCCTTAAGGGCGCCGATCGGCATGGTCGAGACTTCATGGATATTCCTGCCTTGTATCTTTACGGCAAGGCTCTCGGGTTTAAGGCGCGATCCGTTGCAGGCCGGGCAGGGAGATTCGGACATGTACTTGTTTATCTCCGCTTTGATGAATTCGCTCTCCGTCTCCTTAAAACGCCTCTCGAGATTCGGGATAACTCCCTCGAACGCGTAATAATCGTCGCTCTCTTCCCCGTACAGAAAGATCTTCTTTATGTCTTTCGGCAGTTCCTTGAACGGCATCGTGACATCGAAATCATATTTCCTGCCCAATGAGCGGAGCAGCCTCCTGTAGTACAGGTATAGCCCTTTGCCGCCCCGCCTCCAGGCATCGACCGCATCGAGAGCCGGCTTGGACTTGTCCGGTATGACCAGCTCCGGATCTATCTCCATCTTGTTGCCCAGGCCGCCGCACTGCGGACAGGCGCCATACGGCGAATTGAAGGAGAACATTCTCGGCGATACCTCGCCCAGGCTTATTCCGCAATCGACGCAGGCATACTGCTCATTGAACAGGATGTCTTCGCTCTTCCCGGGCCGGTCAATGCTCACGATCGCCGTGCCCTTACCCGCCTCGAGCGCAGTCTCTACGGAATCTGTAAGCCTTTTCTTTACACCGTCCTTCAGGATAAGCCTGTCTACAACTATCTCTATCGTGTGCGCCCTGTTCTTGTCGAGCGCTATGGGTTTATCCAGCTCATAGACAGAACCGTCGACTCTTGTCCTCACGAATCCGTCTTTCTTCATCTTCTGGAAGAGATCCCTGTATTCCCCTTTTCTTCCGCGGATTACGCTCGCCATTATCCGGACGCCTGTCTGCGGCGGAAGCTTCAATATCTGGTCGACTATCTCCTGCGATGTCTGGCGCCGTATTGGCTTGCCGCACCGCGGACAGTGAGGAGTGCCTATACGGGCAAAGAGAAGACGCATATAGTCATAGATCTCGGTCTGCGTCCCGACGGTAGAGCGGGGATTGGAACCGGCTGTCCGCTGTTCGATGCTTATCGCCGGCGACAGGCCTTCTATGTATTCGACATCCGGTTTCTGCAGCTGTTCGAGGAACTGCCTGGCATAGCTGGAAAGGCTTTCGACGTATCTTCTCTGCCCCTCCGCGTATATCGTATCGAAGGCGAGAGACGACTTCCCGGAACCGGATAAGCCGGTTACAACGACAAGTTTATCCCTTGGGATCTCGAGATCTATATTTTTGAGATTGTGCTCCCTAGCACCCTTTATGAAAATAACATTCCTGTCCATATATGTTAATATTATAAGCTAAGGGACGGCAATAGCCAATAAAAACTCTTATGGATAAAAAACCCGCGCGATTACGGTTTGCGTACCGTATCGCGCGGGCTCTGCAGCATATGAACCGACTACCTTCTCTTCTTCCTCTTCTTACCGCCGACCAGCATCTTCGCTCTCGAAACATCGCCGGCCTTATCGATGAAATAGAGGTATCCTGACTTCTTGCTAACTCCGGGCTTGGCTATTACCTTGCCGCCGCCGCCCTTGGACTTCCCTCTCGCCATCTTCGTCTCGACAACATTACCTCTCTTGTCGACGTAATAGAGATAGCCCTTTTTCCTCTTTATGCCCACCTTTGCGACTTTCTCTGCCATGTATGTCACCTCCTTTCAAATGTTGATTTACTATTTAAACCTGTAAATACTCCCTGCTGATCCTGGACATGCTCCTGAATATGTTGGTCTTGATATATCCGCAATCCTTCCCTACGCGCTTTATCATCTTCTTCATCAGGCGCCTCTTCGAAGATTCCGCCGAGGAGCAGCCCTCCTGTACCGCCGGAAACCGCATCTCCCCGGCAAATTTCCCGATCTCCGGCTCTTCTACATGGCATAGCGGCCTTATTATGACCACCTTGCCGCCGAAGAGCTCCTGCCTGGGATTCATCGCCGAGAACTCGCCCTGATAAAAGATATTCAAAAGGAGCGTCTCTATTATATCATCCTTATGGTGGCCCAGGGCGACTTTATTGCACCTGAACTTTTTCGTCGCAAGGAATAATGCCTTGCGCCTGTTCCATGAACACCAAAAACAGGACCGCGCCTGCCTCTTATCGCGTATCTTTATCTTCTCAAACCTGTACTTTATCCCGCGATCTTCAAAAAACTTCTTCAGTTTCCTTCTATCGGACCGGCCGCAATCATAATCGGTGGAGACATGCATAGCTATGAGCTCGTACTTCACGGGAGCCCACTTCCTGCGCTCGTTCAAAAGATGCAGTAACGTAAGACTGTCTTTGCCGCCGGATACACCGACGAGAATCCTGTCCCTGTCTTCAATGAGCTTATAATCGGCTATCGCGCGGCCGATCCTCGTCGAGATATAGTTGCCCGTCTTTGTAAGCGGCCTCATGTCCCTATGCGCACGCTCTTGGCTATCCCATCCAGTGTGGCTATCGCCGAATATATGGCGAGCGCGCTGGTCTTCGGATTCGCTTTCGACGGCACATTTTCGGTCCTCGTGATTATCCGTCCCGCGTCGCCCGTTATCTCGACTTCGTGAATATTCCTGGTATACTCGGGCGAAGACACTATCCTCACCCTGGTCTTCCCGGCGCCTATGCCGGCGAGGCTCAATACAGCCGAGACATTGACATTGGCCGGAAAGGCCTTAACCGCCTCTTCGGCGCTTCCTTCGAATACTATGGTCTCTTTCCTGATGGCCATGATATCTATATTGTTGCGCTCCAGGTAAGGCGCACCCGCCAAACCTTTAGGAGGCTTTCTTGTAGTAAGAGTAACTGACTCTATCTTCCCCGCTGAAGCGGCTTTAAGCGCGTCTACACCGCAGAGGGCGCCGCTCGGCACATATATCCTTACACCTTTTTCAGCGGCCTTTGCCAGTAACTCTTCTTTCCCTAGCAATCCGCCGACGCTCATAACAAGGCATGCCTTTCCGCTCTCGATGCACCCGCGCACTATATCGGCCGAAACACGCGCGCTGGAAGCCTCGACTACGAGATCCGACCTACTAATAAGCTCGTCTATCGATAATGCCTCTACGCTCTTCTTAAGGGAATGATTCAGCTCATCTATTCTGCCGGCATCGAGATCACAAAGAGCCGTAAGTTCGAAGGAATCCGATAATTCGCCCTGACATGCAAGGGCTATCCGGCTCCCCATCGCGCCGCAGCCTATTATTCCGATCCTGATCTTATTCCTCACTTTTCCGGCTTCCCCATGGTTACCGTAAGCATCCTGTCGAGCGTTACTTTGGCCTTTTTACGCACCTCATCATCAACCTTTATTTCATAGACCATCTTTTCAAGGCTGTGAGCGATCCATCCTAAAGTTATAAGCTTCATGTTAGCGCAGACAAGGTGCGGCGTAGGCAGGTAAAACTTTTTATCGGGATTGTCTTTCTGCAGCTTATACAGCATGCCGCTCTCGGTAGAGATTATGAACTCCCTGGCGGGTGACTTCTTTACATACGCGAACATCCCGCCGGTAGAGCATATGTGGTCGGATAGGGCGAGCACTTCGGGATTGCATTCCGGGTGCGCGATTACCTCCGCGCCTTTATGAAGCTCCTTTGCTTTTACTATATCCTCTTCCTGCACGCGTATATGCGTCGGGCAGAAGCCGTCCCACAGGATTATATTCTTTTCCGGCAGATTGGCCTGAACATACCTGCCGAGATTCTTATCCGGGACAAATATGATATCTTTCTCCTTCAGGGACCTCACAACCTCTATGGCATTACTCGACGTGCAGGCTATATCGCTGGCAGCTTTTACCTCAGCGCTCGAGTTCACATAACAGACGACCGCGGCTCCGGGATATTGTTTCTTCTTAGCGCGCAATTTCTCCGGAGTGATCATGTCCGCGAGCGGGCAGCCGGCTTCCATCACCGGCAGAAGCACTTTCTTCCCGGGATTAAGTATCGACGCCGACTCCGCCATGAACTGCACACCGCAGAAGACTATGACATCGGCATCGGTCCTGACCGCCGCTTGGGAGAGGGCAAGCGAATCGCCCGAGATATCGGCGATCTCCTGGATCTCGTCGCGCTGGTAATTATGCACGATTATTACGGCGTTGCGGCTCTTCTTAAGCTTCTCTATCTTCTTCTTCAGCGACTCATTATATTTTATATCACCGCTATCCTGCCTCTGTGTATGCATGCTTATGCCTTTACTATTATGTTGTCAATAAGCCGTGTCTTCCCTACGAACGCGGCAACGGCTATCAACGCCTCTTTGGATATCGCCCGGAGATCCGTAAGCTTTTCGGAGTCCACCACGGAGATGTACCCTATCTTCACGGACGGTTTTTTGGCTATCATTTCCGCCATGGTTTTAATTATCTTTTCCGGATCCCTTTCGCCGGCCTTTACGAGCGCCGCGGCCTTTGCCAGAGACTGGTTCAGGACGAGCGCCTCGGACCTCTGGCCTTCTGAAAGATAAACATTGCGCGAGCTCATGGCCAGGCCGTCACGCTCACGCACTATCGGCATGGATTTGATCTCTATGTCCATATTCAGGTCTTTTACCATCTTTTTTATGATAGCGACCTGCTGGGCGTCCTTCTGTCCGAAATATGCTATATCCGGCCTTATAATATTAAATAGCTTACTGACAATTGTCGTAACCCCCTTGAAATGCCCGGGCCGTGACACCCCGCACAGGAAAGAAGAAAGCCCTTCAACATCAACGTATGTAGTATACCCTTCCGGATACATATCCTTAGCTGCCGGACAGAATATGATATCCACGCCAGCTGTGCCTGCGAGCTCTTCATCGCGATTAAGATCCCGCGGATACTTATCGTAATCCTCCGCGGGAGCGAACTGTAGAGGATTGACAAAGATACTCATTACCACCACATCCGCATGCTTCCTGGCCGCCCTGACAAGGCTCATATGCCCTTCATGAAGATAACCCATCGTCGGGACAAACCCTATCGATTTCCCCTCCTTCTTCAGCATCTTCACGAGGGTGGACATCCTGGATATACTGTTGACCAGCTTCATCTTAAAGCCTTCCCCAATTCGCGCAACCCTTTCAGCACAAATTCTCTTTCCCCGATCTTCTCGTGGGGTATTTTTAGCCCGTCTTCTTTAATAACCTCATTACCATAGTAAAGGATATCCAGGTCTATTGTCCTGGGGCCGTTTCTTAAAAGCCTCTTCCGCCCGAGCGATTCCTCTATCTCATTAAGCGCATCCAGAAGGTCTCTCGGCTTCAGGGTTGTCTCTATCTCCGCCACACCGTTAAGATATTTGCCCTGGGGTATATCGCTCACCGGATCGGTCTCGTAAATAGATGATACTCTCGTAACGTTTATCCCGGCCCTGCCCATGGATTCTATCGCCTTCTCTATGAATGAACGCCTGTCGCCCATATTGGAACCTATGCCTATGTAGCATCGCGTCATGTATATAGCTTGCCCATCTTTGCGCGAATGCGTTCCACCGCCGCGTTGATACGCTTTTTATCGACGGTAAGCGCTATCCTTATGTACCCCTCGCCGCTTTGGCCAAAGCCGTTACCGGGAGTCGCTATTATATCACACTTCTCGAGCAGTTCTCCGGCAAACGTCGCCGAGGTATATCTGGGGGGCACCCTGCACCATACGTAGAATGTCGCCTTCGGCTTCTCGACCTTCCAGCCCAGAGACTGCAACCCCTCTACGAGACAATTCCGCCTCTCTTCGTATATTGAAAGCACGGACTTCATATGCCTGTCATAATTATCGAATGCCGCAATGCCGGCGCGCTGTATCGCAAAGAATACCCCTGAATCTATATTGGACTTAACTCTGGCCAGCGCGGCGATTATCTCCGGATTACCGCAGGCGAATCCGAGCCTCCAGCCTGTCATGTTAAAAGTCTTTGAAAGAGAATGAAACTCTATGGCAATATCTTTTGCGCCGTCAATCTCAAAGATACTCGGCGCCCTATAACCGTCGTATCCCATTTCGGAATACGCGGCATCCTGGCAGACTATGATATTGTGCTTCTTCGCGAATTCGATCACATTACCGAAAAAACGCTTATCACAGACAGCGCCGGTCGGATTGTTCGGATAATTTATGAACATTATCCGCACTTTATGTAAGATATTGTGGTTAACGGCCTTTAGGTCGGGAAGAAAATGGTTATCTCCGGTAAGCGGCATAAGTTCTACTTCGCCGCCGGCAAACCATGTGCCCGACTTATAGGGCGGATAGCAAGGATCCGGAACAAGCGCTATATCACCGGGATTGATAAATGCAAGCGGCATATGCGCAATGCCTTCCTTGGAGCCTATGAGCGGCAATATTTCATTATCCGGGTTCAGGCCCACGCCATAACGCTTCCGGAACCAATTCGCGATGCTCCGCCTGAAGTCCGGCAGCCCGGCATCGAGAGGATAGCAATGGTTTGCCGGATCGCGCATAGCCTTATTCATTGCGTCAATAATAAAGTTCGGCGTGGGAAGATCCGGATCCCCTATTCCCAGGTCGATGATGTCACGGCCTTCGTCGCGGGCCCTCTTCTTGGCGCGGTCTATCTCTACAAATAGATACGGCGGCAGTTTCTTCAGCCTGTCGGATAATTCTATCTTCATAGTCCTCTTTCTTGGGCGAAAATATCCTTCTGGTCCTGTTTATTCAATCATAGCCTCGGAAGTTACGGGTCCTGTCCGAGGCCAGCCTTTCGGTGCTCCGCGGCCTCGCGGGGTTTACAATATCGTGGAATACAAGACGGGTATCTGTACTGCCCCATCCCGCATCGGCCTTGTGCGCTCCTTAAGGCTGGACCTCGGCCACCCGTAACTTCCCTCGCTCTCAGCAGGCGGCAGAACTTTTGGCACCTTGCTGGAGCGACTGTCAAAAAATCTTGATACCTATAGGCGATTTAGCAAGGCCAGGCAAACCTGTCAA
>JAFGRN010000044.1 GCA_016935115.1 Candidatus Omnitrophota bacterium
GCCGAGTTCCGCAGGTTCCCCTTTTTATCCTGAACAAAAGACCGACCCTGTGGATTTGAGTACAGGGGGAATATTTTCAGTGCGAACATAACTTTGGATTATGGCTTATAGAAATGGGGTGTCCCCAAATGGACCGTCCCCGGTTACTCCTACAACAAAAAAGCGCTCCCGGGATTAACCGGGAGCGCCGTATTGCGCAACACGTTCTCTTCTACAGGCCCTTCTTTATTATAAGCTCGATAAGGTCCACGACCCTGTTCGAGTAACCCCACTCGTTATCGTACCACGCGATGACCTTCGCGAAATTGCCGTCTATGACCTTCGTCAGCTTTGAATCAACGGTAGACGACGCCGGATAGTGGTTGAAGTCGATCGATACGACCGGTTCATCCGTATAGTCCAGATACCCTTTCATCTTGCCTTCGGAGGCGGCCTTCAGGGCCTTGTTTATCTCCTCCGCCGTGGCGGGCTTCTTAAGCGTGCAGGTCAGATCGACGACCGACACGTTCGGGCTCGGGACTCTTATCGCAAAACCATCGAGCTTGCCCTTAAGTTCCGGGATCACGAGCCCTATCGCTTTCGCCGCTCCGGTGGAAGTCGGGATCATTGATACAGCCGCCGCACGCGCCCTGCGGGGATCCGAATGCGGAAAATCCTGCAGCCTCTGGTCATTGGTGTAAGCGTGTATCGTGGTCATGAGGCCCTTCTCTATCCCCCACGTATCGTTCAATACTTTAGCGACAGGCCCGAGGCAGTTGGTCGTGCATGACGCGTTCGATATGACAACGTCCTTCTTTGGATCATACTTGTCCTCATTGACTCCCATGACTATCGTGATATCTTCGCCCTCCGCGGGAGCCGAGATTATCACCTTCTTGGCGCCGCCTTTGGTGATATGGTTAACGGCGCCTTTCACTTCCTTGCCCTTCTTATTGACACCGTCGTTCTTTATCGTAAAGAGCCCCGTGGATTCAACGACTATCTCCACCCCGAGCTCCTTCCAGGGAAGTTCGCCCGGATCCCTCTTCGCAAGGACTTTTATCGCCTTGCCGTTTACGACTATATTATCCCCTTCAACCTTTACGTTCCCACCCGGAAAACGGCCGTGGACCGAGTCGTATTTCAATAATTGCCCGAGGCTCTTTGCGTCGGTGATGTCATTGACCGCGACGAGCTCGATGTTCTTCGAATTCTTCTCCAGAATGGCCCTGGCCACCATCCTTCCGATACGGCCAAAACCGTTGATGCCTACTTTTACCGCCATACCTACCTCCTTTTATCCTTCGACAAGCTTCAGGATAAAACCTTGAGCCTGCCGAAAGGTTTTAATTTTTATTTTAAGGTGCCAATATACAACAAAATGGATTATTTTTCCAGCACTTTTATTACGGCCTGAGGAAAACGAGGAAGTCCGCGGGATTTATGACCCCGAGAATATTTCCAAATTCGTCTTTTACGATAATCAACTCCCCTTTGCGCGCTTCAACTTTATCAAGCGCGGCCTTAAGGGAAGTATGCGGCCCGACCGTTATGAACTTCCTCTGCATCACCTTCGTTACCGAAGAGTCGAGCTCATGGAGAAGGGCTTCCGGCACCTTGAATACTACCTCTTTATTTATACTCTTCAATTTATCCCTTACGAAATCATAAAGCTCCGTAACCATTATCCTCTTGTAGCTGATCGCCATCGGCAGGAACGGCTTGCCCTCTATAAAATTGAGATGCGTCTCAAAGCTCGACTGGCCGGTCTCCTGGTCTATGGCCAGGAGATACCTGAGAGAGCTGTCCGGTATCTCATCCACCTTCTCTTCCGGTATGGCCGCAAGGTAGGCCAGTTCGCAGGCATCTTCCTCGTCGAGGCCGAGAAATTTATAATTATCCTTTATGTGAAGCGCTATCTCATTATCCTGGTCCCTGTAATTCGCGACATACTTTTCCAGGGTATCGACCGCATCCGCCAGGAAGATCCCGAGGGCAACGTCCACATTGTAAAGGATGCCGCCGGCAACTATCGCCGCATCGTCCGACTGCCCCGGGCCCACATGGTGGCGTATGTAAAGGTACTTTATATTCTTCATGGAGCGGCGCTTTACCTTCTCCGGATCGACGATAAGCCCCGATGACCTGTAATAATTTAGCCTGTCCTCGTGGCACTGGTGGGCGAGTATCTCGCCGTCCAGCCCCATCTCATCCATAACCTTTGTATTTATAAGATAGCAGCTGCCGTAGCCTATATTGACATCATATATCTTCTGGGTCTTCTTTCTTATGTCCGGATTATCCCTCAGGCCTCCGAGATACAGGCCTCTCAGTATATCATGGTAATTTACGGTCCTGTCCTTGAACTGCGGGATACCGAGGAGAGGCCTGCCGCTTCTTGTCACGAGCTTCTCGCGCGGATCATCCTCTATGGCGCTGTCAACAAACTCGGATATCTCGTCAATGAGCTCCTGGCGCTTCGTCTTGGTAACTTTCGGGGAACGGCCCAGGGCGCTGACTATGTCATCTATGGTGGTATTTACATAGAAACGCTTATTGAAGGCGCCGGCGCCGTTGTGAGCGCGGCCTTCGATCGACTGCATAAAGAGGAGATCCTCGATGCGGGGAATCGTGTAGAGCCGTTCCGCTGTCTTAAGATTATGGAAATCCTGCTGGATAAGTTCGGCGGAAGCTATCTTCTTTGCCATATTGAGATGAATTATATCACAGGCATTTCTTAATTCAAGAAATAATGCTAACGGAATACATAACCCGGCGCGATCTTATGGCCGCGTACGAACGCGTCGGCGTCGAGGACTTTGCCGCCTTCGAGCTGAAGATGCCTTATCGCGATCGCGCCCAGCCCCGCATTGACCACTATGCCTTTTCCTTTTATTATATCGAGGACCTCTCCCGGCACCGCCTCTCTCCTGGGAGGATAGGACAGAAGTTCCGTATCGGTCAATTTCAGGACCTTGCCGTTAAAACAAGTGTATGCGCCCGGCCATGGCAGGAGGCCCCTTACCTTATTATGTATATCTATGGATGACTCTTCCCAATTGATAAAGCCGTCTCTCTTCGTGAGTTTCGGCGCCGGAGTGGCCAACGAGGCGTCCTGTTTCTCGAAATTCGCCCGGCCCGACTCCAGCAGTTCTATAGAATCGATCAGGAGGCCTGCTCCGATATCAGACAGTTTTTCGCTGATCGTGATATTGGTATCGCCCGGCTCTATCTCTATTTCCTTCCGCATTATTATATCGCCCTCATCCATCTTCTCATTCATCCGTATTACGGTAACGCCAGTTTCGGTGTCGCCATTTATTATCGCCCAGTTGGTCGGAGCCGCGCCGCGGTACCTGGGAAGCAGGGACCCGTGCAGATTTATCGCGGCGATCCGGGGTGCTGCGAGCGCTTCTCGCCTCAATATTTGGCCGAACGCTATCACCACGAAGAGATCCGCGCCGAGGGACTTCAGATGCATGACCGATTCGCCCGAGGAGGCGTCTTCCGGCTGGTAGACAGGAATGCCGTGCGTCTCGGCGATGACTTTTACGGGCGGAGGCGAGACTTTCAGGTTGCGCCCGCGCTTCCTGTCCGGCTGTGTCACGAGCGCCAGTACCTCGTGCTTCGATTCGATAAGCGTCCTGAATGACGGTATCGCGAACTCCGCTGTGCCGAAGAAAATTATCTTCATCTCTGCTCCTATGTTATGTAGTCAGCCCTGATCCGAAGTTATGTTCGCACTGAAAATATTCCCCCTGTGGTCAATCAGCAGGGTCGGTCTTTTGTTCAGGATAAAAAGGGGAACCTGCGGAACTCGGCCGCCGGAGGCGGCCTCAAACATCCTCGGTTCTTTTTA
>JAFGRN010000045.1 GCA_016935115.1 Candidatus Omnitrophota bacterium
AGGGCGTTAAACACTCGACTCTCGGGATGTCGAGTACGGGAAAGAGGCTATAGAGGTATTATTTTTTTACCCAAAAGTAGCACGAATTAAATAATCGTACTATTAAGGAGAAAGGAGAAGGTGATATGGCAATGTTGAGATCCGCCGTTAAGGCGGCCCCGGCGCTATTCTGTCTGCTGTTGGCGGTTTCCGCCGCCGCGGAAGGCAAGCCGTCCGCGCAGGACCTGGGGACCATCACGGTATCGGATGAGCGCGGATCATTCAGGGCCGACGATGTTACAGTAATAAAAGAGGGTGAGATAGGCATGGTTAGGGAGTCGAGGACAGTAGACGGTCTCTTTGAAAATACCGCCGGGGTGGATCTGCGAAGGGCATCACTAGGCGGGAATACGGGCAATGAGGTCGTATTGCGCGGATTCGACGAATCCAGGTATCTCGTGCTATTGGACGGGAGGCCGGTGAACGGCGCAGGCGTATACGGCGGTAATTATGTGGATTGGGCGTCGCTTCCCACCGAAGATATCGAGCGCGTGGAAGTCGTTCGCGGGACCGGGTCGGCCGAATATGGGAATACGCTCGGGGGAGTCATAAACATGGTTACCAGGCAGGCAACGGACCGCGTAAGAGTGGATATAAGATCCTCATACGGAGCGTATAACACTGTAAACGCGGCAGCCTCGCAGAGCGGAGGATTCGACGGCCTTTTCTATGACAGCCTTTCATACGGCTATTGGAGGACCGATGGGTACCTGAGGAATAATTATAATAACAGGAATAATTTTTACGGCAGGTTGAATTTTATATTTCCGGGAGATATCAATATAGGAGCCGGCGCGCGTTATACTGTCCAGGAGAGGGGCTTTGTCGTGGAGAATCACGAAGGAGCCGCTTATTATAATAACGCTTATCCCGAATCCGCCGAGGATATCGGAGGAGGGCCGACGCTGCAGTGGTGGGGCAGGGCGGGCTGGGGCGGAGCTATTATACCCGCGATGTACTGGGGTGACGGCAGTTACTGGAAAGATAAGAGAGGGCAGTATGACCTTACATTGAAAAAATCGTTTGATTCTTTGGAGCTCGACGCCCACGCGTATATGAATAAGGAAGAGAGAATGGAGTATTATTACGCTATCGATAATGACAGCAAGCTGGTCCTTCAGCGCTATTCCGAACCGGAAGATTCCTGGGGGCTTTTAATAAAAGCGGCGCAGGCCGTCGGAAAACATCTTATAAAGTACGGGTTCGAAGGGACTTATATCGGTTACGGCGCTCAGGAGATACCTCACGCCGACAGGGCCTATTTCAGGACACAGCCTACCCCGTCCGATGCAGCTCCGGACGCCAGCCGTTTGAATTCCGGATTCTTCCAGGGCACTTGGGTTATTTCGCCGGAGATCGACCTGGACATTGGTTTGCGTTATGATTACTATATTTGCAAACAACCAAGCCAGCTTGAAAAAGGCGGCCTGAGCCCGAAGGCAGGGATTACATATAAAGCATGGAAAGATGTGAAGCTTGAGGCGACATTTGGACAGGCTTACAGGTTTCCCACTTCCCCGGAGACCTACTGGTACTTCGCCGGTTATCAGCCGCCGGATAGAAAGAGCCTTTCTCCCGAGAGGGCCCTTCAGGTGGAGATGGGAGTGTCAAAGGATTTCGCGAAGAAAGGGCGCATAGGAGCCAGAGGGTATTATTATTATGTTTACGATTACATACGCACGATATACGGATACAGGCCGTCAAGAGTGGTATATAATATAGATGAAGTGATGCTTGCAGGTTTTGAGGTTGAGGGGGAATATTCCATAATGAAAGACCTTGCGGTTTTTGCCAACTACACTTATCAGACTACCACTAAACACGGCGATACACTGGATAAGAGCTCGGTATTATCGAGGAATCTTATTGAGTTGCCCGAAAACAAGACGAATGCCGGACTGCGTTATACATACAGGAACTTTGTTACCGAATTTTTGATGAGGTATGTGGACAGGCGGCAGGAGCTTACTGGAAGCGCGATCGGGCCGGACGCTTCGAGTCTGACAGCGATGCCGAAATTCGCGACTTTTGGGCTTAATTTTAAATATAAGGTGCTGGAAGGGAAGAATTGCTCGGGAAACATCGAGTTGAATATCGAAAATCTTTTTGACGCGGCTTACGAAGAGAGGGTCGGGCTTCCGATGCCCGGCAGGACGATAAACGGCGGTATAAATTTAAGGTTCTGATAAACGCGGGAGAAACGATGGGCGCGATAGACAGGAAAAAAGATCCGAGGGAAGAGATAAAAGGCTTATTGGCAAAGGGCGAACTGGAAAAACTTCTCGGCAAAGCGGGCGAGATACACGGCCATTATTGTTCTCATGTGGCGCTTGGCGTCATGGCCACGTATATCGCCTTCAGGAAACTGGGTATAACGGACAGTACGGGAATGGAGGAGATCCTGGCAATAGTTGAGTGCAACAATTGTTTTGTAGACGGTATTCAGGCCGTTAGCGGCTGTACCCTGGGGAATAACGCGTTGATATATAAAGATCTGGGCAAGACAGCCGTAACATTCATCGACCGCAAGACGAATAAAGCCGTCCGCCTTGCCGCGAAATATTCAGGAAGGGATGAGCCGAAGGATGCCGAGGACAGGGAAGCGAGGGAATTATTCGACAGGGCTGTGAAAAGGCGCGAAAAACTTGAGCCTCGGCAGGCGGAACGGATGAAAGAACTCTGGACAAAGATGTCGTTTTCGGTCCTCTCCCAGCCGGAAGACGATCTTTTCCATGTGAAGTTCGTGGAACCCGAGACAATAGCGTATGCTCCTATATTTGATTCGGTCCAGTGCTCTTCATGCGGCGAAAACGCGATGGAGACGCGCGCGCGGATGAAAGAGGGCAAGGCTGTCTGCGTAAAGTGCGCCGGAGACGACTACTGGATGGTCGCCGGCAGGGGCATACACCCGGTAGGGAAGAGATAGAAAGATGCGCACTGTAAAGATCATAGCGGTTATGTTCCTGGCGGCCTTCGCCGTTTCTTCGTATGCCCGGCAGGCAGTTGCGGCCCCGGGAAGCTTTGTCCGGGCCGCCGACATGGCCGGCAGGACGGTCGACATTCCGTCGGCGCCGCGCAGGATAATCTGTGTCGGGCCGGGAACATTGAGGTTAATTACATATCTGGAAGCGTCCGATAAAGTGGCGGCGATCGAATCGGGGTTCGAGAAAGATGCTCCTGCCGGAAGGCCCTACATGATAGCGCATCCTGAACTGGCAGGGCTTCCGGAGATAAGCCGCGCGTCGCCTATGCCTCAGCCTGATCCCGAAGCGATACTATCGGTTAATCCGGATGTGATATTCATATCGTACGTCGAGAGCCGCGCGGCGGATAGCCTGGAAGAGAAGACGGACATACCGGTGGTAGTTTTAAGTTACGGTAGCCTGGCGACTTTTGATAACGAAGATCTCTTTAGCTCATTGAGGCTTGCGGGCAGGATCCTCGGTAAACCGGGCAGGGCGGAAGCGGTGGTGCGGTTCATCGAAGACTGCGAAAAGGACCTTGCGGCCAGGTCTAAAACAGCGCCCGATAATGAAAGGCCTGAAGTTTACGTAGGAGGGCTTGGATACAGGGGAACATGCGGGATAACCAGCACAGAGTACTCGTATCCGGCGTTCGAACTGCTTAATGCGCGTAATGCCGCGGCCGAACCGGGCAGGCGGGGCCATGTATTTGTCGATAAAGAGAAACTGCTCGAATGGGATCCCGATATCATATTTATAGATGGCGGCGGCATGAAGATCGTAAAGGACGATTATAGAAAGGATCCGGAATTTTACGAATCGCTCTCGGCGGTAAAAAGCGGTAATGTGCACGGGTTATTCCCGTATAACCATTACACGACCAATATAGATACGGCGCTGGCCGACGCGTACTATATAGGAAAAGTTATCTATCCGGAGGGTTTCGCGGATATCGATCCGGCAAGGAAAGCGGACGAGATATACACTTTTTTTGTCGGCAAACCGGTCTATGGCAATATGAGAGATGACTGGAAAGAAGCTTTCGGGAAGGTGCGCCTGAATGAATAGGGATGATATCGCGCGCGATGATGATTTTACGGGCAGGTATGCCCGGTACAAACGGGGCAAGATGCTTTTCGGCCTTTTTCTCGCCGCGGCGCTTCTGGCGGTTGCCGTCTATTCCATATGCGCGGGGTCCGTATACGTCAGCGTCGGCCAGATTCTCCGGGCGCTCTCTGGCCACGGCGACAGGATGAATGAGATCATCCTGTGGAATATCCGTCTTCCCAGGGTCTTCGCGGCGATAATCGCTGGTATGAGCCTGGCCCTGGCGGGCTGCGTAATGCAGTGTCTCCTGCGTAATCCCCTGGCGTCTCCTTTTACAATGGGTATTTCGCAGGCCGCCGGATTCGGGGCGGCATTCGCGCTCATAGTCCTGGCTCCCGGGAATGTTCATATCGCGGGGATTCCCGGCGCCGTATTGAATAACCCTTATACGGTCACGCTCTTTGCCTTCGCGGGTTCTGTTATAGGGATCATTGTTATCCTTTCGCTCGCGAAATTCGCGGGCCTGTCGCCCCAGGCGATGATCCTTTCCGGAGTAGCTATGGGCACTCTATTCAATGCCGCCACGATGCTGCTGCAATATTTCGCGGAGGATATAAAAGTCGCCTCGGTCATATTCTGGACATTCGGCGATATGGGCAGGGTGGCGAAGGCGGATGTCATGGTTATGCTTCTGGTGGCCGTCCCCGCATTCTTTTACTTCATGCGCAACAGGCGGGCGTACAATATCCTGGCCGGCGGTGAAGATACCGCGAAATCACTCGGCGTGCGTACCGGGAGGCTGAGGTTTGCCGGAATGCTGGCGGCTTCCATTATCACGTCCGTCTGTGTGGCATTCCTGGGAATAATAGGTTTTGTCGGGCTGGTCGCTCCTCATATGGTGAGGGCCGTAATCGGAAACGATAACAGGTACCTGATACCGATATCGGCGGTATTCGGCGCGCTGTTACTGCTGGGTGCCGATACATTGTCCAGGACGATAATGCCTCCCGCGGTGCTGCCAGTCGGGATATTGACATCTTTTATGGGAGTCCCGTTATTTATCTGCCTGATATTGAAGAAGAGGAGGCCTTAGCGGAACATGATGAACCTGGTATTGCAGGCAGTGGAGTTTTCCTATCCGAGCGTTCCGGTCCTTAAGGGAGTTTCCCTGGGGTTGAAATCCGGAGAGATGCTGGCAATAGCCGGCAGGAACGGCTCGGGCAAGTCCACGCTTATCAGGTGCATGAACAGGATATTGAAATGCCGCCGCGGGCATATTGTGCTGTGCGGTGAAGAGGTGAAGAACCTGCGGAGAATGGATATCGCAAGGAAGATGGCGTACCATCCGCAGAAGACGTCGTACAATTTTCCAATCACCGTATTCGAGGCGGTTCTAATGGGCCGGTATCCTCATTCCGAATGGGACGGCGATAAAGACGGTGAAGGTCATGTCCATGAGGCATTAAAGATGCTGGGTATTGAGGATCTTGCCCTCCGGGATTTTAACGAGATAAGCGGGGGGCAGCAGCAGAAGGTCGTTATTGCCAGGGCCATTGCCCAGGAAGCGAAGATCCTTCTTCTTGACGAGCCGACAAGCGATCTCGATATAAGGTGCCAGCTTGAAGTGATGGATACGATAAGAAGGCTGGTTAAGGAAAGAGGGATTTCGGCCGTGGTGGCCATTCATGACCTGAACCTTGCTTCGAGATACTGCGACCGTATAGTAATGCTGAACAAAGGCGTAATATGCGGCGCGGGGACTCCCCGCGAAGTCCTCACTCCCGAAAATATTGCATCTGTCTACGGTGTGGACGCTTCTGTGCATGAGTCCGGCGGCATTCTTCATATAATCCCCAGAAAACCGATTCAATAAATTTTCCGTAATTCAAATATAATTTCCGTTAAATAAATTTGTGGTATAATAAATTAGAGTTTAAAAAGAGGGCCTATGAAAAGGAGATTTCGAATGAAGAGATTGATAGTTATGATAGCTTATTTCCTGATCCTTTCATCATGCGTATTACATGCCTTTGCCCAGGGCCAGGCGAGAGAGGCAGTTAAAGAACAGCCCGCGGCAAAAACGGTATTTGATTACAAGGAAGAGCTGGGACTTACCGATAAACAGGAAAATGATTTGAAGAAGTTTGTGCTGGATTTTCAGGCCTATCTAAAAAAGAGAAGCGAGGAGATATCACGGCTTAATTCAGAGCTCATGGAGATGCTCAATAAAAAATCTAACCTTGTTCTGATAAAGTTGAAAATATATAACATTGCCCGCCTGCAGGCCGACGCGACCTGTAAGGATATTGAAACATCCAGGAGGGTAGAGAGCGTATTCAGCGAAGAACAGCTTGCGAAGTGGAAGAGAATCCAGGCGAAGAACCAGAAGGAATTGTTGGAGAATGCTAAAAAATCCGATTAAAGAATTGATCAGCGCGGGGATCATGTTTCTTGCCCTCGCATTCTTTTCCGCGTATGCTTTTGCCGACGGATTACCCAACTATCCGCTTCTGGAACAGGCAAAGAGGGAGAATCCTTCAAGAGTGGATTATGCGCTACAAAACGGCGCGCGCATTGAGTTGACAGACGATGGAAAGAGTTTTTATATTCTCTGGTATCCTGAATCAGCCAATCCTGCCGATCCGCCTCCACTGATAGCCACAATACACGGGCACGCAAGCTGGGCTTTTGACGAATTCTACCTGTGGCATAAAGCCGCGAAAGAGCGCGGTTATGGTATACTTGCTATCCAATGGTGGCTGGGGCAGGGGGAGAGGTACGAGGATTATCTTACGCCGCAGGATATATACAGGATAATCGATACAGTGTCAAAGAGAGAGCGCAGGAAACCGCATACTATCTTATTTCACGGGTTCAGCCGCGGTTCAGCTAACTCTTATGCTGTCGCGGCTATGGACAACCAAACCGGGAATAATTACTTCGCGCTTATTGTGGCAAATAGCGGCAAGCCGGGGCTTGATTTTCCGCCCAATAGAGAAATCATGGACGGGTTGTACGGCCCAGAGCCGCTTCGCGGAACGCACTGGGTGACGTTTGCGGGCGGTAAGGACCCGCACCCGGACAGGGACGGTATTGAGGGGATGCGCCAGGCGGCGGATTTTATCAATAGATACGGCGGGGTAGTGGACTACGCGATAGAGGACGGGAGCGCGGGGCACGGAGGATTTCACCAGAGCATGCGCAACATGGAGACAGCGCTTCATATTTTTGGGACTCGAATGGGAGGGGAATAACTTATGATGAAATTTAATAAAAAAGTCCTTATTGTCGGTTTCGGAGCGGTGGGAGGGTGTGCCCTTCCCATCCTCCTGAAACACATCGATATACCGTACCGAAATATTACGGTAGTGGATTTTGCCGATAAAAGACGGGAGATGGCGCCATGGGTAAAGAAAGGCGTAAAATATTCCCAGGAAAAGATAACGCCGCTGAATATAGCCAGAGTGCTATCGAAACATCTTGAGCCCGGTAGTTTATTAATAGACCTTTCATGGAACATAGACTCTCTCGAGATGCTGGGATGGTGCAATAGCAATGCGGTCCTGTATGTGAATACTTCGGTTGAGGAATGGGATCCGTATGCGGCCATACACAGCAAAAGCCCTTTTGAAAAGTCGCTATATCATAAGCAGATGGAGATATGTAAGGCTGTTTCAAAGTGGAATGAGGGCGCGACTACCGCTGTCATGGACCATGGCGCGAATCCTGGGCTCATTTCGCATTTTGTGAAGAAAGGGCTATTTGACCTGGCCCACAAAACAATTCACGACAGGACGACTCCCAGAAAAGATGCGAAGATACTGGAGCATTTGCTGCCCAAGAGGGATTTCGCGAGAATTGCGATGAAACTGGGAGTGAAGGTAGTCCATTGCAGTGAGCGCGATACGCAGATAACGGATGTGCCTAAGGACGTGGATGAATTCGTCGGCACCTGGAGTATAGAGGGGCTGCGTGAAGAGGGCACCGCTCCGTCAGAGATGGGATGGGGCACTCATGAGAAAGTTCTTCCTAAACACGCGAACATTCCACCCTATGGCCCTAAAAACCAGATCTTTATGTCGCAGATGGGGATAAATACCTGGGTGCGTTCATGGGTCCCGTATACAGAGATAGTGGCAATGGCGGTCAGGCATGCCGAAGCCTTTTCTATTTCGGATTACCTTACCGTATGGAAGGCCGGCAAGGCGATATACAGGCCCACGGTACATTATGCCTATATGCCGTGCGACGCCACTATGGCATCGCTTCATGAGCTTCGCTGCAGGAATTACGAATTGCAGACAAGGCAGCGTATTATGAATGACGAGATAATAAAAGGCGATGACATACTGGGAGCCCTTATCATGGGGCATAAATATAATTCATGGTGGACGGGCAGTATGCTTAGCATAGAAGAATCGAGAAGGCTCGTGCCTCATCAGAATGCCACTACCGTACAGGTCGCCATCGGCGCTGTAGCGGCTACGATGTGGATGATAGAAAATCCTGATAAGGGGGTCTGCGGCCCGGAAAACCTGCCTTACGATTATGTATTGAATATCGCCAAGCCGTATCTGGGAAGATTTATATCCGAACCTTCGGACTGGACCCCGTTCAGGGATTATCATAGCTTCTTCAAGGAAAACCCCGATTCGTTCCTTGATAAAAAGAATCAGTGGTGCTTCAGCAATTTCCTTCTGAGGAGCTGACTTTATTTGGTCATTGCGAGGCGAAGCCGAAGCAATCTAAAGTCAAGATTGCTTCGTCGGCAAGAGTGAGACGAGAGCCTCCTCGCAATGACGGAGGGTGTTGACGGTGTGGGATGACGGAGGGCATTGACAAATAGGCGATTATAGGGTAATCTATCGTCAAAGGAGGGATCGGTATGATAAGACGTATCTGTGTTTTGTCGGTAGTAGTTGTTTTATGTATCGGTTTGTCTATGATATTGAGTGCGGGTGTTTTTGCGCAGGATGACTCTTCGGATGTTTCCGGCAAGGAAGCCCTTCAGGCGCAAAAGGAGCAGATCAAGAGCAATGCTGAAGCGGCAAGGGCTGAGGAGAAAGCTCTGATAGAGCAGATCCAGCAGGCCAAGCAGGCGGGCGATCATGAGACCGCCAGACAGCTTCAGGAGCAGTTGAGGGCATTGCACGAAAAGAATGTTCAGCAGAGGCAGGCTGATCTGCAGGCCTTAAAAGATGCGAGAAAAGAGTTTGTTGAAGAGAGAAAAGAAGCGC
>JAFGRN010000006.1 GCA_016935115.1 Candidatus Omnitrophota bacterium
AGGACGAAAGAAGAGATATTGAAACTGGGTGACAGCCTGGAGGCCGCTCTATGCGATTGATATTCGAGAAGAACGTCGAAGGGCGCCGCGGAGTGAAGATCCAGGCCTCTGATGTTCCTGCCGCGCCCAGGCCTGATGCCAGGTACCGCCGCAAAGAACCGCCGCGCCTTCCGGATGTCTCAGAGCTGGATGTAGTGCGCCATTATACAAACCTCTCCCGGCTTAATTATTCTGTTGATACTAATTTTTATCCGCTCGGCTCATGCACGATGAAGTATAATCCGAAATTCACAGAGCTTCTGGCCGGCCTTGAGGGTTTTTCCGCCGTTCATCCTCTTTTGCCGCAGCTTGCCGGAGGGGGCATACTTACGCAGGGCTCGCTGGAAGTGCTTTATAACACGAAGAAACTGCTTTGCGAGATCACCGGAATGGCCGGTTTTACCACCCAGCCGCTTGCCGGAGCTCACGGGGAATTGACCGGCATTATGCTTATAGCCGCATACCACAGGCATAATGGTTCGCGCAGGAAGTATGTTATAGTCCCGGACTCGTCTCATGGCACTAATCCCGCCAGCGCGGCCATAGCCGGCTATAAAGTTATAGTTATACCGACCGGCGCCGACGGCTATATGGACATGGCTGAGTATAAGAAGCATCTTAATGATAAAGTGGCGGCGGTAATGCTCACATGCCCGGATACCCTCGGCATATTCAATCCGCGTATCAAGGAGATAACCGATCTCGCGCATAGCGCGGGGGCGCTGATGTATTACGACGGGGCGAATATGAACGCTATGCTGGGGAAATGCCGCCCCGGAGATATAGGATTTGATGTTATCCATCTTAACCTGCATAAAACATTCGCTACTCCGCACGGCGGAGGCGGGCCCGGGGCGGGCCCGGTGGGCGTCTGCGAGAAGCTGGCGGATCTTTTGCCCGTGCCGCGCGTGGTAAAACGTTCCGACGGGACGTTTGCCCTGGATTACCACAGACAGAAATCGATAGGGTACATCGCGCCATTTTATGGGAATTTTGGAGTGATATTAAAAGCATATGCCTACATGCTCCTTCTGGGGAAGAAGGGCCTTATAGAAGCGGCAGAATATGCTGTCTTGAACGCCAACTATTGCAGGGTGAAATTGAAAAATTATTATGACATACCCTACGACAGGATATGTATGCATGAATGCGTGATCTCGGCCTCCAAACAGGCCAAAAACGGCGTACATGCGCTGGATATTGCCAAGTACCTGATAGACAAAGGATATCATCCTCCCACAATCTATTTTCCGCTTATTGTCAAAGAAGCGATAATGATAGAGCCTACCGAGACCGAATCGAAGGAGACTCTTGACGCCTTTTTGGACACGATGATCGAAATAGCGAAGCTTGCCAACGAGAATCCCGAAGCCGTAAAGCAGGCGCCGCTTACCAGACCTGTCAAGAGGCTTGATGAGACTAAAGCGGCAAGGGAGCCAAACCTGCGATGGCAGCCCTGACGACTGCCTCACCTCGCAATGACGGCAGGAATCGGACCCGCTGGCGAGTTATCGATACGGGAGCGCTTGACCCATTTTCCAATATGGCATTAGATGAAGCCATATTGCGAGGCTACAGCCATCACTCCGCCCCTCCGACGCTGCGAATCTACGGCTGGAAGCCCGCGGCCCTTTCTATCGGGTATTCTCAGGATCCGGGGGAAGAGCTGGACCTGGAGCGTTGCCTCCGGGAACCTATGCCATTTGTAAGGAGGCTGACAGGCGGCGGGATAATACTGCACGACGACGAACTTACCTATAGCCTGGTCTGCTCCAAGGAAGACCTCGGAATTCCGAGGGCTGTACTGTCGTCATACAGCGTCATATGCTCTTTTCTAATAGAGTTTTATAAAGCCTTAGGCATTGACGCAGCTTTTGCCCGCGATGTGATCACGGATGAAGCGCTTGGTTCGCCCTCGGCGCTCTGTTTCGCCGCGAAAGAGAAGCATGACATTGTGATAAGCGGCAGGAAGATTGGCGGCAATGCCCAGAAGCGCACGAGAAACATTATCTTCCAGCATGGCTCTATCCCGCTCGGGCCCGGAAGGGGCAGGGAGACCGCCTTTTTGCGCAGAGCGCCCGCCGCGGACATTGCCCGCTGTTCGATCTCTCTCGAGGAAGCCGCGGGACGCAGGCTGGCCACCGGGGAGCTTTCACCCGTATTGATCGGCGCATTTGAAAGATCGTTCAATTTAAAACTCGTTCCAGGGCGGTTATCGGATACGGAGAAAACGGTATTTTTGGACCTCCTGGCGATGAAATACAGAAGCGATGATTGGAATTATCGGAGGATGGATGGGATCCGTTATGCGGCCGGCATGGCTCAATAAGAAGATAAACCTCAGGGATTGCGCGGAGATGAGGGCCAGGATAGATGATCCCGGCCTGAATACAGTTTGCGAAGAGGCTCTTTGCCCGAATATCGGCGAATGTTCAAAAAAGGGACAGGCCACATTCCTTATTCTCGGGAAATACTGTACCAGGCAGTGCGCTTTTTGCGGAGTGAAACGCGGAATTCCGCCGCCGGTAGACCCGGCGGAGCCGGCAAGGGTAGCGGCGGGAGCCGCCCGCCTGGGATTAAACCACATAGTGATAACGAGCGTTACGCGCGACGATTTGGCAGACGGCGGAGCGCAGGTTTTTATCGATACTATAGGATCTATAAGGGCCATGGGCCGCCGTGTTACGATAGAGATCCTGACGCCCGATTTTAATTTTAATAAGGATGTCATAAGGAAAGTCGCCTTCTCCTCGCCGGATATTTTCGCGCACAATATCGAGACCGTGCCCCGGCTCTATGCTAAGGCCAGAAAAGGGGCCGATTACGGGCGTTCGCTCTCGGTCCTTGCTTATATAAAGGAATGCGATAGTTCGATGCCCGTAAAATCCGGAATAATGCTGGGTTTGGGAGAGATGGAAGAAGAAGTGCTTGGCACGATAAATGACATAGCCCGGACCGGCTGTGATTTTCTTAGTATAGGGCAGTATCTGGCTCCCGGCAAGAATCATCTTCCGGTGGCGGAATATCTGCCTCCGGAGAAGTTTGATTTTTACAGGGAGAAAGCTTATGCTTCAGGTTTCCGCCATGTCATGAGCGGCCCCTATGTACGCAGTTCTTATTTGTCCGGGGAATATCTTGAGAAAATATCGAAAGATCCGGAAAAAGTTGATATAATAGGTCGGAAGTGAAAATCCCGGGAAAGGAGGATTGACCGATGAAGGTAAAGATCGACGCGGATGCCTGCGTAGGCTGCGGGTTATGCGTCACGACATGTCCTGAAGTCTATAAGATGGCGGACGATAAGGCGGTAGTATTCGTAAGCGCAGTGCCAAAAGAGGCCGAAGAGTGCTGCAAAAAAGCGGCCGATGACTGCCCCGTTACCGCAATAGCAGTATCATAAATAGCGGATACCGCACAATATGGACCCGAACGTACTGCATAATTTGAGTTATGGTATGTACATCGCCTCCTCCGTGAAGGAGGGGGCGATTAACGGGCAGATCGTCAATACAGCCTTCCAGATAACGAGCGATCCGGCAACGATCGCCGTCAGCATAAACAAGAAGAATCTTACCCACGAATATATCGAATCGAGTTCGCGTTTCAGCCTCTCGATCCTGGAGGAGGAGACGCCTCTCCCGTTCATAGGGATCTTCGGTTTTAAATCAGGCAGAACCGGAAACAAGTTCAAAGATATAAAGCATATTAAACTGGGCTCTGGATGCCCGGTCGTCCTGGATCATGCACTCTGCTATATCGAAGCCCGGGTTACCAAGAAGCTCGATTGTTTTACGCACACACTCTTTATCGGCGAGATCACGGATTCCAGAATGATCAAGACCGGCCGGCCGATGACCTATGATTATTATCATCAGGTAAAACGTGGTATTACTCCTGAGGCCGCGCCTACTTTCATAAAGGGAGAGATGCCGGGAATAAACAAGGAGGTCGCTATGCAGAAATATCGATGCGTGGTCTGTAATTATATTTATGATCCGGCCCTCGGGGATCCGGACGGCAACATAGCGCCCGGGACTCCATTCGAGAAGATACCCGATACGTGGGTATGTCCCGTATGCGGCGCGGACAAGTCGCAATTTGTGAAAGAAGGCTGATAGTTGATATTATCCGCGAAAAAATGCGCATAGATACGGTCTTCTTCGATGTTGACGGCACGTTGGTGGACGCCACACGCGATATAACCAACTCCGTGAACCATGCCCTGCGCGCGCTGAAGATGCCGGAGCTTTCTAGAGAGAAGGTAGTCTCCTATATCGGTACCGGCGTCAGGGACCTATTAAGGCAGAGCCTCTCGGTTGATGATGAAGCGCTTGTAGAGAAAGCCGTGAAACTTTTTGGCGATCATTACGTAGAGCATGCCGCTGATGAAACTGTTCTCTATCCGCATGTTATCGAGATACTGGAATACCTGAAAGACAAAAGAAAGATAATCCTTACGAACAGGTTCTCTTCCTTTGCCGACGCGACGCTTCGCGGCGTGGGCATAAGGAAGTATTTTGAGGAGATAGCAGGCGGCGATGATTACAGTTGTATTAAACCATTGGCCTGTGCCGTGGACGGTGTGGTCGGCAGGCTCGGTATAGATAAAGAGAAAGCGCTTATAGTGGGAGATATGGATATAGATGTTATGACGGGGAAGAATTCGGGCGTGAAGACGTGCTGGATAACCCACGGCCTCGGCCGAGCTGAAGAGATAGTTCCGCTGAAACCCGATTATATTATCGATGACCTGCTGGAACTCAAAGAGATAGTAAGATAGGAGGAGACGATGGCGAAAAAGATCACGGTATATTCTACGCCCACATGTCCGTTTTGCATAAGGCTTAAACAGTATCTGAAAGAGAACAATGTCCAGTTTACCGATTATGATGTCGGGTCTGACGCCGCAAAGGCTCAGGAGATGATAAACAAATCCGGCCAGATGGGTGTTCCGGTGATCGAGATCGACGAAAAGATAGTGGTCGGATTCGATAAGGACAAGATAAAGGAGGCCCTGGGAACCTGATGGCCTACGATCTGGTGATAATAGGCGCCGGCCCCGCCGGCATAACTGCCGCCGTCTATGCGGCTCGCAAGAAGATAGATTTTATAGTTATAACCGGAAACATAGGCGGCCAGGCCGCCTGGTCGGGTGACATTGAAAATTATACCGGATACCAGTTCATCACGGGGCCAGAGCTTGCTTCCAAGTTTGAGGAGCATATTAAGCGGTACGCGGTGCCGGTCAGGGAGGCCGAAGAGGTTACGGCCATAGAGAAAGGAGCGGGCCTTATCCGCGTCAGGACGGCAAAAGGGCAATATGAGTCAAAAACAGTTATCATAGCCTCCGGAAAAATTTCGAAAGAACTGGGAGTGCCGGGCGAGAAAGAGTTTAAAAACAAGGGACTGACATACTGCGCGACCTGCGACGGCCCTCTCTTTGCCGGTAAGGATGTCGCTGTGATAGGCGGCGGCAATTCAGCCCTTGACGCGGCGATACAGCTCATGAAGATAGCGAAGAAGGTGTATATCATAAACAATCTGCCGGAGCTCGGCGGAGATCGGGTGATGCGCGAAAAAGCGGAATCGAGCCCGGCGGTTACGGTGATAAATAATGCCCGCGTGATGGCCATAAAGGGCGGCAGGATGGTGTCCGCTATAACGGTTAAAACAGCCGGGGGCGAAAAAGAGATACCGCTGGAAGGTGTCTTTGTCGAGATAGGCCTTGTTCCAAATTCCGGGTTTGCCGGTATAGTCGACAGGAATGAGCGTGGCGAGATAAAGATCAACTCCAGGAACGAGACGAGCGTACCCGGCATCTTTGCCGCGGGCGATGTCACCGATGTCCCCGAGAAACAGATAATAGTAGCCGCTGGAGAGGGTTCCAAGGCTACCCTTTCCGCCTTTAAGTACTTAAGCCGCATAAGATGAAGAGATTCCCGCCGATTCCCGTTCCGGTACCACTGCAGGCATTAAACCTTTCACGGGCAGGTCTCGCTGCCCATTACAAAAAGATAAAACCGGCGATAAAGAGGCGCATATCCGAATTCAGGGCCGTAATAGAATGCGGCCGGGAAGAGGATATATTCTCGGAGTTATGTTTCTGCATTCTCACCGCCAATGCCGGCGCGGTCAAGTGCGATGAAGCGATGAGAGAATTGAGCTCCCTGGGCCTTATTGCAGGCGGCACAGCCCGCCAGATACGCCCGAGGATTAAGGGCCGGGCCAGGTTCCATAATAAGAAGGCCGATTATATTACCGGAGCCAGAAAACTGTTTGAGGCCGGACGCGGCATTGACGTAAGGGGGAAGCTTGACAAGGACGACATTGTGGCTACCCGAGACTGGCTTGCGGCGAATATCAAGGGCTACGGATATAAGGAAGCCAGCCATTTTCTGCGCAATATAGGGCTGGGCAGGGAGATAGCCATACTCGACAGGCATATATTAAAAAATCTAAGAAAGTTCGGCGTGATAAATGCTATCCCTGAATCTCTTTCCTCGCGGAAAATATACCTTTCGGTCGAGGATAAGATGCGACGGTTCTCCCGGCGCATCGGTATTCCGATGGACGAACTTGACCTGCTATTCTGGTCCATGCAGACAGGGTATATATTTAAGTAGGCAATTCCAAGTTTGCCTAAAAGGGGCATGTATTGAAAATAGACCTGGAAAATAAATCCAACAAGCTGCTTTTTTTACTGCTTCTTGCCGATTTTGTCTTCATAATCATTCATTGTGTCTTCAGGCTGCACCTGCTGTTAAACGCGCGTTTTTCGATTGAGCAGGATTTCGGATACGCGGAGATATATCAGTTTATCAAAGAATACTGGGTTGTAGTGCTGTTGTTCATAGCGGCTGTAAAGAGAAGGCATTTTATATATTTTTCATGGGCTTTACTATTCTTATATTTACTATTTGATGATGTTTTCCAGTTCCATGAAACCCTTGCCTGCTATTTTGCCAGCTGCTTAAACCTTCCATCTATCTTTCACTTAAGGGCCCAGGATATAGGGGAACTCGGGGTATCTGTATTCTTTGGATTTTTGCTGTTTGCGTTTATATGGGTGCTATACCTGTTTAGTGATCGCGCGGCGAAACAGCTGTCCAGGCATCTCTTTATACTGGTAGCGCTCCTGGCCTTCTTCGGCGTTTTGGTAGATATGCTTCATATCGTCCTTCCCTGGGGAGAATCGATACTGGCATTGATAGAGGATGGCGGAGAGATGCTTATGATGAGCATTATCGTATGGTATGTATTTAATCTGAAATTCGATGCCCGGTGATTTTATAAACGTCTCTTGATATCCCGCTCTAATAATACTATAATATCAAAAATCACGGATAATCCGGAATTATGGCATAATGAGGGGGTATAATGAAAAACGTGTTTGCGTTATTAATGGTTTTGTCAGGGTTTATGGTATTTGTTTCTGCGATAAAAGCGGGAGATGCCGGTATTGAGGATGGGAGTAAAGTCGCGTTCGATTATACTCTTATCGTTGATGGTAAGATTGCCGATAGCTCAGAAGGCAGGGGGCCTCTCGAATATACTCAGGGTGATGGAAAGCTGATCCCGGGGCTTACCAGGCAGCTTGTTGGCATGAAGGCGGGGGACGAGAAGACGGTCGAAGTGAAGCCTGAGGAAGGATATGGGCTGCCTGATCCTTCGGCTGTCAGGGAGATACCGTTTTCAGCCGTACCCAGCGATATTAAACCGGAGGTAGGCATGATACTGCAGATGCAGGATCAGGCCGGCCGGCTGCTTCCGGCGAAGGTTACTGAGATGAAGAAGGATTCGATCATGATAGACTTGAACCACCCGATGGCAGGCAAGACACTGGTTTTTAAGGTAAAGATAGTTTCTGTAAATTAAAGCATTTTCCAAAGAAAGAGGTCGCGATATGAAGAAGATGGTATTGGCGGTGATGGTTATTTCTTTTGTTTTTTCCGTTTCAGCATTTGCGCAGGATGGCGCTCTTGGTAATCTGCCCAACGGTAAATCCCCCGTTAAGGTATACGTAGGCATAGTGAAAAATGAATCTGGCCAGCACCAATTGTCGGAAGAAACTTTCAAAAAGACCCTCAAGGAAAGCTTCAGCGCGAGAAAGTCGGTCGATTTTGACGTGGTAGATAATCCCGTCGAAAGCGATGTCCAGGTATCAGCTGTCATAAGAAAATATGAATATTTGAAGAGAGGGCCGTTTAACCCCAGTCCCGGCGTAGCCACTACGCTTGTTGACGCCGCGGCGACGCTTACGCATAATTATGTGGAGATGACGGTGGATTTTGCCGTGATAAGCACCAGGGCTAACCAGATAGCATGGACCGGCATCATAGACCAATATATAAAAAGGGTCATGACGCCCGAGGAGAGCGTGCCTCTTATATTCGACAAGGTTTCCAGGGCATTCATATGGAAGTCTTTCGGCGCCTCTAATAGCAGGGGTACGGCTATATCGCACAAGTAATAAAAGAAATACCGTCATAATATTATTGACACCTTAGCCGGATGCTATTATAATCGGATTTCTATGTTGCATTTAGTTAACCTAACAATACGGAGATAGGAATGGCCAAGAAGACTATTAAAGATATTGACCTGAAGGGTAAAAGGGTCCTGATGCGGGTGGACTTTAATGTGCCGTTCGATGAAAGTCTCAATATAACCGATGACATAAGGATAAGGGCCGCGCTTCCTACGATAAAGTACACTCTCGATAATGGCGGAAAGGTTATACTGATGAGCCATCTCGGCAGGCCGGACGGCAAAGTTGTCGAGAAGCTGAGGCTGGCGCCTGCCGCCGCGAGGCTTGAAAAACTGCTTGGCAAGAAGGTCACCGCTCTTAAGGATTGTATCGGAGATGATGTGAAGAAGGCGGTGGCGGCGATGAAGAACGGCGATGTTATCCTTCTCGAGAACCTGAGATTTCATCCCGAAGAGGAAGCCAATGACCCGAAATTCGCAAAAGAGCTCGCTTCGTTGGGCGACATATTCGTCAACGACGCTTTTGGCACGGCCCATAGGGCGCATGCTTCTACGGAAGGCGTAACGCATTATCTTCCTTCTGTCGCCGGATTCCTGCTGGGAAAAGAGATCGAATACCTGGGGAACGCGGTAGATAACCCCAGGAGGCCTTTTGTAGCGATACTTGGCGGCGCCAAGGTAAAGGATAAGATAAAAGTAATAGATAACCTGCTTAATAAAGTGGACGCGCTTATAATAGGCGGCGGCATGGCTTACACGTTCCTTAAAGCGCAGGGTAAAGCTATAGGCTCATCGAAGCTCGATAAGGACGGTTACGAGACGGCCAGGGCCGCGCTCGATAAGGCCGCAAAGAAGAAAATTCCGATACTTCTTCCCGTGGACAATATCATTGCCGACAAATTTGATGCAAATGCCAATACGCAGACCGTCGGAGAGAATATCCCGGACGGATGGATGGGCCTCGATATCGGGCCGAAGACGATAAAGCTATTCGAAGATACACTAAAGACCGCGAAAACGATCGTCTGGAACGGGCCTCTCGGCGTGTTCGAGATGGACAAATTCGCGAAAGGTACCAAAGAAGTAGCCGAATACATAGCGTCTCTTAAGGGCGTGGTTTCTATAATAGGCGGTGGCGACACCGCGGCCGCTATTTCGAAATTTAAATTGGAAAGCAAGATGACGCATATATCGACCGGCGGTGGCGCATCCCTCGAGTATCTCGAGGGGAAAGGCCTGCCGGGTATCGACGCGTTGAATGATAAGAGGTAATGTAGTTTGCCAGTTTGCCGGTTTGCCGGTCGACCGATTTTTGAACCGGCTAACCGGCTAACTGGCCAACAGGCTAACAAGGGTGATGTATGCGTAGAGTTATAATAGCCGGAAACTGGAAGATGTATAAGACGATAAATGAGTCGATCGAGCTCGTCAATTTGCTCAAGCGCGCGGTCGTCGATATAAATGACGTAGAGATAGTAGTATGCCCGCCTTTTACCTCGCTCGCCGATGTACGCGATCTCATCGTTGATACCAATATAAAACTTGGCGCGCAGGATTGCTACTGGGAAAAGGAGGGAGCGTTTACCGGCGAGGTGTCGTGTCCCATGCTAAAGTCGGCAGGGTGTGAATATGTGATAATCGGCCACTCCGAGCGCAGGCAGTATTTCGGAGAAACGAATGAGACGGTCAATAAGAAGGCTAAGGCGGCGCTTAAAGAGGGCCTGAAACCGATCGTCTGCGTCGGGGAAAAGCTCGCCGATAGACAAGCGGGAAAGACATTTGATGTAGTGAAGGACCATGTGGTCAATTCGCTTGCCGGCATCATGAAGGAAGATATGCTCAAAGTAGTCATAGCCTATGAGCCGGTCTGGGCTATAGGCACAGGCGTCAATGCCACCAAGGAACAGGCGGAAGAAGTCCATAAATATATACGCGGATTGCTTAAGGAGATATACGATGAACGTACCGCGGGGGCGGTCCGTGTACAGTACGGCGGAAGCGTGAAGCCCGAGAATATACGGGACCTGATCGTGCAGGAAGATGTTGACGGCGCATTGGTCGGGGGCGCTAGCCTTAAGGCCGACTCATTTGCGGCCATAGTTAAAGGTTGCTTATAAAAGGACGGAAATAAAGATGATACTCTACATATTGGTAATAGCGATTCATGTGGTAGCTTCACTTGTTCTTATAGCGGTAATTTTGCTCCAGGCAGGGCGTGGCGGCGGATTAAGCGAAACATTCGGATCCAGTTCGACGCAGACTATTCTCGGGACGAAGACCTCTACATTTCTTAAGCGCGCGACTGCGGTCTCGGCGGTAGTCTACATATTAACATGCCTGACGCTCGCGGTCATGACGAGCCATAGGGGACGGTCATTGGTGGCAACAGGCGGCACTGCCATGCCGCAGGCCCAGATGCCTGCCGGAGGGGGAGTACCGTTCGCCGACGACTCGGTAGATTTTTAAAGAAAGGCTTTTCAATGAGAAGCAAAATACCGCTAATCCTTTTAGCGGTATTTTTTTTGTCAGTTGTCCGGATTGTCCCTGCCGGAGAGAACGCGCCCTCCTACGGTGACGCCATCATAGTGAGCTCCATAGGAGATGCCCGCACGCTTGTGCCTATCCTCGCTTCGGATGCCTCGTCGGCAGAAATATGCGGCATGGTCTTCAACGGCCTCGTGAAATATGACAAGGATATAAATATCGTAAGTGACCTCGCCGAGAGCTGGGATATCCTGGATGGCGGGCTGGTGATAGTATTTCATCTCCGGAAGGGGGTAAAGTGGCATGACGGGGTGCTGTTTACTTCGAAGGACGTGGTATTCACCTACCGGAAACTCGTCGATCCCGGCGTGAAGACGCCTTACAGCGGCGACTTCGAGAGGATCCTGAAGCTGGAAACCCCCGATGATTACACGGTAGCGGTTACATACAAGGAGCCGTTTTCGCCGGCTCTCTCAAGCTGGGGCATGTGGATAATGCCGGAGCATATTTTAAAAGACGAAGACCTAAATAAGACCTCATTCGGCCGCCGCCCGGTAGGAACCGGGCCCTACAAATTCAAAACCTGGAAGACGGGTGAGAAGATCGAGCTCGTCTCTAACCATGACTATTTCGAGGGCCGTCCATATATCGACAGGTACATCTACAGGATCATACCCGACGATGCCACCGTATTCCTGGAGCTTCAGACGCAGGGCGTGGATCTCTCGGCGCTTTCGCCGCTCCAGTACACGCGTCAGACGGGCAATAATTTCTTCAGCGAGCATTACACAAAGTTCAAATATCCCGGCTCAGGTTTCACATACATGGCATACAATTTATCTGACGCAAAATTTCAGGATATCCGCGTGCGGCAGGCGATCAATTATACCGTGAATAAAGAAGAGATGGTCGATGCGATATTCTTCGGGCTCGGCCGCGTCACCACCGGGCCTTACATGATGGAGTCGTGGGCGTATAACAAGGATGTCGTCCCGGTGCCCTATGATCCGGGGAAGGCCAGGGTACTCCTGGGCGAAGCCGGATGGAGGGACTCCGACGGCAACGGGTACCTGGATAAGGATGGAAAGGATTTTGAGTTCACGCTCATCGTCAATCAGGGGAATGCCGAGCGCCTGAGATCCGCCGAGATGATACAGAAATACCTGAAGGACATCGGCATACGCGTGAAGATACGGGTGCTCGAGTGGAGTGCGCTGATCAATGATTTTTTGAACAAGAAACGCTTCGAGGCAGTGCTTATGGGATGGTCGCTCGCGAGAGACCCGGATAATTTTGACATATGGCACTCATCCAAGACCCGCGAGGGCGAATTCAATTTTATCGGATACAAAAATACAGAGGTGGATGCCCTGCTGGAAGAGGCGAGGAGGACGTTCGACCGCGAAAGGCGCAGAGCGATATACCACAGGATCCATGAGATACTCTACGCCGAACAGCCGTATCTTTTTCTGTATTCCGGAGAGGCCCTGCCGATAGTCAATAAGCGTTTCCGGAATGTCGAAGTTTCGCCGATAGGCATAGGTTACAATTTCATAAAGTGGTATGTCCCGAAATCCGAACAGAGGTATAGCAGATAGATGCTGACATACATATTCAGGCGGCTCGCCGGGCTCCTGCCGGTCTTTCTGGGGATAACGCTCATCTCATTCTTCGTCATCCATCTGGCACCGGGGAA
>JAFGRN010000046.1 GCA_016935115.1 Candidatus Omnitrophota bacterium
ATACCTATTATTACTATGACCATGACGAGCTCTATCAGGGTGAAGCCCTTACTGCCCATTCTTCTCATCTTGCTCTCCTTTCTTTATCAACGCCCAAACAGGCTGAACATGTTCCACATCGGCAAAAATAACCCAAGCGCCAATACAAGCACCATAGCGCCCAGCATAATTACTATAAATGGTTCTATTAAAGTTACAAGGTTATCCAGAAGATAATTACCCTCCTGGTCATAGTATTCGGCTACTTTCAACAGGAGCGTATCAAGATTTCCGGACTCTTCGCCGGTAGCGACCATCTGGACTATTACCGGCGGGAAGATGCCTGTAGTCTCCATGAGTTTGGACATCTTCATCCCTTCCTTCAGGTTCTGGGCAATATAATTTATAGCCTGCGAAAGTTTCGCATTATTCGCGGCTTTTGAGACCACTTCAAGCGATTGCAATATGGGAAGTCCGCTGGAGAGCATTATCGAAAGCGTCCTGGCAAAAGACTCCATCGTAAACATGAGATTCAAACGGCCAAAAACGGGTATCTTAAGTTTAAAGCTGTCCCACATCAGCCTCCCATACCCGGTCCGGATGATCCTGCTAAATATAATTACGGCAATGAATATCACTCCTATCACGAAAAGAATATTTTCCCTCAAAAAACCGCTCGTACCTATCAATATCCTCGTGGCAAGAGGCAGGGCTACTTTAGCCTGCGAATATATCTTCGAAAACTTCGGTATAACGACGACACTTATTACGCCCAGGGCGATGAAGAGAGCGATCAGGGTAATCATCGGATAAAGTGTAGCGGATTGTATCTTACCCCTGTTCTTCATATCTTTTTCGCCGAATTCCGCCAGGCGATTAAGCATAACACCGAGCGAACCGCTCACTTCGCCCGCTTTTACGACATTAACGTAAAGCTCGTTGAATATCCGGGGATATTTGGACATAGCGCCTGAGAGGCTGGAGCCGGCCGATATCTCAGCGATCATATCGTGCAGAACGGTTCTAAAATACTTGTTTTCTGACTGTTTGGCTATGCTGTCAAGAGCGGCAAGTATTGAAACACCGGAATTATTAAGCGCGTAGAGCTGACGGCTGAATAGAGCTATATCCCTCCTGCTTACATTCTGGAATAATCCTCCTCCCTTTGATACTTTCGCAACTTTCTCTGACGGTGTTGCCTTGGATAGATCCAGAGATACTATAACATAACCTGTTTTACTCAGTTCACCGGCGGCGGAACGCTCATCCTGGCTTTCAATAATACCGGATACCGACTTTCCAAATTTATCCCGAGCGACATATTTGTAATTAGGCACTATTTCTCCGTAACGCGCATAACTTCTTCCGCGGTTGTGATCTTGCGCCTCATCTTATCGAGCCCGTCATCGCGGAGAGTCCTCATGCCTTCCTGTATGGCAACCTTCTTAATTTCATCCGATGATGCCCTGGCAAGCACCAGCTTGTTTATCTTCTCCGACATATGAAGGAGCTCGTAGATGCCTATCCTGCCCTTATAACCTGTTCCATTGCAAGCGTCGCAACCTTTGCCCTTGTAGAATATGTCCGTCGGCTGCGCGCCTATTCCTTTCAATATCACTTCATTCGGCGTATGTTTTTCACTGCACTTCGGGCATATGACACGCACCAGTCTCTGCGCAAGCACTCCTATTACAGAGCTGGTTATAAGGAACGGCTCTATCCCCATGTCGATGAGGCGGGTTACGGAACTGGCCGCGTCATTGGTATGCAAAGTGGAAAACACCAGATGCCCGGTAATCGATGCCTGGATAGCGATCTCTGCTGTCTCCTGATCTCTTATTTCGCCTATCATTATTACATTCGGATCCTGCCTTAATATATTCCTGAGCGCCGTGGCAAATGTCAACCCGGCTTTTGGGTTCACCTGGGTCTGTCTTATAAGAGGCAGCTCATATTCTACCGGATCCTCTACTGTAATAATATTCTTTTCTATCGAATTAATCGTGGAGAGAGCGGAATAGAGAGTCGTGGTCTTGCCGCTCCCTGTCGGGCCGGTCACCAGGATAATGCCATAAGGAGCATGTATAAGTTTATCGAATTCTTTAAGGTCGTGTCCCGAAAAACCCAGGTCATTCAGGCCAAATGTTACGCTCGACTTATCGAGGATTCTCAGCACTATATTCTCGCCATGAACCGTCGGAAGGGTCGATATCCTTATATCTATGGATTTATTTTCGACCTTCATCTCTATCTTGCCGTCCTGTGGCCTTCTCGTCTCGGCAATATTCATGTTCGCCTGTATCTTTATTCTGGATGCCACTACGCTGCCCATCGCGGGGGGTATATCTAATGCTTCGTGCAGTATGCCGTCCACCCTATACCTAACTCTCACCACGCGCGCGTCGGGCTCTATATGAATATCGCTGGCATTCTCCTTAACTGCCCTGGATATTATAAGATTTACCAGTTTTATTACTGGAGCCTCTTCGACAATCTTCGCAAGAACCTGCGAGTTATCTGTGCCGGAGCCGGCCATCGGCGCCATGGTCTTATCAACAAGTTTAACTATATCAGTAAAATTACCGCTCATGCCATAGCTCTGGTCTATAGCCGATATTATGGCTTTCTCGGTGGATATCAACGGCTCTATCGACTGGATCTTCGATATATGACGTATTTCGTCTATGGCAAGTATATTCTTAGGATCTGCCATGACCACTGTAAGCGTATCTCCCACCCTGAAAAGCGGGATCGCTTTAAGCCGCCGGGCCACATTCTCGGAAAGAGTACTTATAGCTTCGGGTTGTATTATATATTCGGCAAGGTTAACATAGGGTACCTGTAATTCCTCGGCTACAGCCTGTATAGCCTTCTCTTCGGAAATAAATCCCAGTTTCTCCAGCGTTCTTTCGATAGGAAGATTTGTCTTCTTCATATCTTCTTTTGCGCGAAGAAGCTGTTCCTGGGAAATGAGCCCCTTTTTTAAAAGAATATTTACTATCGAATCCTGAAGCGGCATATTCTTCCTTAGTGTGACGCTACAAAATGCTCCACTATCGCCAGGTCCGTCTTTTTCATCTTTTGAAAGTGCGCGCCTATCCTGTAATGCCCTGGCGATCGCATTACGCAGGATGTTACCTTAGCAATGAATTTCAGCTTCATGGTGCGATGGCCTTTAATAGCCGCGGCAAAGACAGAAGGATCAGCTTCGATTTTCAACACCAAACCGGGAGGCACGAGATACGGCGAATCTATCGCGCAACCGGCAGTACTTATATCGCATAACTTCGCATCTATAATACGATCAGCATCTTTTCTGGAAACACCATTTGGAAGATTTATCTTCAGGGCCTTCCTGGCAGGGCCTACAAAAATGAGCCGGGCCGGACAATCTATAGGCACCCTCTTCTTACATCTCGTATTCATGAACATTATAAACCATCCGTATTTTTACTGTTTTACTTCAAGTTTTATCTCTTCTTTTCCATCGGTGATTATGACCGTATCTTTTAAAATCTCTTTAATCCTGAATTTTCCTATTCTGGAACCGACGGGAAGTATCTGGTCGTTTATAAGAGCTTTATTTTCATTGTGGCTTGTAATAATCCCCGTAAGGCTGATCTGGCTGTTTACATCCGTTATCTCAGCCATTGTATCCGGCGGCATAAACGGATCCCTGGTATATTCGAAAAAATTGATTTCGTTCGTATCGCTCTTGGCATTCTCCACAGCTAACGCAAAAGCCGTAGCAGAAAAAATCACAAAAATGCCTACTACCAACCGCCCTATCGCCGCCATGTTTCTATCCTTCCGATAACTTGTCTCATCTAAGTAGCTAACTTTTAAGTATACCATATTAACAAAAGTAGTCAATTTTTAGATTGCTTCGCCATTACTTCGTTCGGGCGGGCAATCTTGACTTTAGTTTGCTTCGGTCCTGCTTCGGCCGCCACCTTCGGTGTCGAACCTCGCAGTCCCTCGCAATGACGGACTCTCGTCATTGCGAAGAGGCGGTTGTTTTCTCGTTGGCCGACGAAGCAATCTCGCTTTTAGCCCGGGCAATCTCTTTCAACTCTTCTATCTCCTTTTCCAGCGCCTTCTGCCGCTCCTCTATTTTATTCATGCGGGCTTTAATCTCAAAAATATTCCTGGCCGCATATTCCTCCGGCTCCTCCATAACCACAAGGCTGTTCCTCTTGCGGACCTGCGCGCCTTCGGGCACTATCATATTCATGCCGCCAATCTTTCTAAGCTCCATCCCTACCGGCACATCTATAGCGGATTCTTTATCTTTCGGCGAAGTCTGAGACTCACTATAAGTGTATTCCGCCGTCCCCCGGCTCTCCTCCTGACACCAGCACGGATATATATAAAATAGAAATGCTGCCAGAGTCGCTGTCATTGTGAGTGAATAAGGTAAGCGAAGCGATCTTATTAAAAAACTCCTTATAATGATCATCGGTTATAAATCCCTATATAGTGAATAGTACCCTGAATTCAACATATTCCGAATTTACCTTATACCGATCCGGAAAAGCCTTGCCGGGGAAAAATATGCCGCAATGCACGGTAAAATAAAGGTTCTCATAGGCTTTATAATGCGCGAATAAGTCCAGTTCGCCCCCCACATACCTGCTGGGGGCCACGGCATACGGATCATATATTCCGCCGTTTGGCTCATCCTTGGCATAGATATAATATTTCGAGCCCATGGCGATGTTTTTCCCGATATGAGGTATAAACTCTACCGGTTTAAAACTTCCTTCAATTTTATAAATATACATATTGGAGATTCTTGGCGCGAAAGAATATCCCGCGCTGAATACGCCGAAATACATGAAATTCGTATCCCTGCCCGAGACATTCCCGCCGACGGTATTTGTGACCCTGTACCTTTCGCTATCGCCAGATCCGTGCGCTATCTCGGCTCCGAAAGTCGGATGCGAATAGATATCAAGTTTATAACTGGCACCGACATCGAAGGCCCACGCGTCAACATCCTTTACAGCGGGTATATATGCCCTGGAGACATCAACATAACTTGACCCATATTCCTTTACGATCTCTCCCCAGTATGAAAATGCCTTGCCGACTCTTCCCGTCACTCCAAGGCCGATGTACTGAGAATCGTATGTATAATTCTGTGTCATCGTATCAGGATCTTTTTGTGTACAGTCGTCCTGAATCAGCCCGAAAGTATAAAAGACGGCGTCCCTGGTGATATACGCAAGCTCCGCGCCGTAAAATTTTCTGTTATTCTCGCTCCTGTAATTAGGTATGCTGTAATCTATATTTGGTTCGTGGTCTTTGGTTTGCGACGCGAAAGCTTTCATCAGCACATCTTTTCTTATGCTATATGTCATCTGTATACCGTCATGAGTACTGCTGTAAACGATACCCCGGCCAATCGTGAAATACTGCCGGCCAAGAGTAACCGCCAGAGGAAATTTAAACCTGCTGGCAAGGTTAAGCGAAGCGTAGAGCATGTTTATCCGCGGGCCCTCATTATAACTGCCCTTGCCGCTGTAATCACTGCTGACATCCGTCCTGTCGATAGATACATTGTACATCCTGCCGTAAAAAGTCACCATCTGCAGGTGCGTGGTCTTAAGCCATACTCTGGTATCCGCGAAGCAGTCGCCTTTTATCCAGTCTTCTATCTCCCTGCTATGATCTGAATTGGTATAGTTTTCAAAATCCAGGAAAACCCACCCGCCATAGTTAAATGTAAAATCTTTCGGCTTTTCCGGAGCCGCTTCAGTAGTCTTAAAAAAACGGGTCTCCTCGTCGGCAAGAAGCTTGGCGCGCTCGGCGCTTGCGGTAGCGCCGGCGCTGACCGCATCCTGGGCATAAGAGTCGGGAATAACGAAAAAGACCATGAGCACAGTGAGCAGAACTATTTTCAGGCTACTTTTATTATTCATATGTTATAATATTGACATATCTCGGTTAGTTTAGTATATAGTATACACCAATATAATGATTTGCATAGTCTTTATCAAGAGAAAGTTCTCCCTATTATGAAGATTGCGGCATCGATCGCCTATTCTGTAAAGATCATTTTTAAGGCTACCGTGGTTGCTATTCTGCTCACCGCGCTATATATCAATATCCTCATGCCTATGAAGGTTATCCGGATAGCTAATCTCAAAATATCGGATGCTCTTTTTTCGATCGTATATAAGTACAGGCCCCTTCCGCTGAACGTAATGGATAAGATGGTACTCATAGCAATAGACGATGCATCTTATAAGGAAATGGACTTACGATGGCCATGGCCTCGGGGAGTTATCGCCGGCCTTATACAAAAAATATCCGCATGTTCTCCGATTCTTATATATCTGGACCTTGGTTTCATAGGCAAGAGCCCCGATCCCGAACAGGATCTCATGACTGCTAAGGCAATTAGGGATGCGAAAAATGTCTATGGGGGGGCATTCTTCAGCGAGAAAGGGGCTTTCGTAGGGCCGGAAGAGATAATCGCCAATAGCATGAAGGGCTGCGGCTACGTAAACATGCTCAGAGACTCGGATAACTCTGTTCGGCGAATGAACGCGTATACTATTGCCAAATCTGACAATATGGTTCATTATTCTCTGCCGATTCAAGCCGCCGCCGATATCATGGGCACCAAACCGATCGAAATACTTAAACAGTATCCAAGACTAAAAAGTCGCGATATCTACATAAACTACTTTGGCGGCACTAATAGATTTTTAGTCATACCGGCATGGAAAATATTCAAATGGCCCGAGAAAGCGCTGGCCGGATTGTTAAAAAATAAAATGGTATTCGTAGGTATTACATCCGAATCGCTTCATGATATATATCCCACTCCATTGGGGCTCATGAACGGAGTTGTCATGAATATGAATGGGGTAATAACTTATATAACCGGCGATTCACTGGTAGTAGCCAGGCGTATCGTAAATTATATCCTTATATTCATATTTGTCTTCATTGCAATACTTGCCGGCATACAATCGTCATTGGCGCGCGGAGTATTAATATATCTGCTTGAATTGATCGTCTTCATCATGTTAAGCCTATATTTCTTTTTAAACAGGATCATGATCGATTATTTCGGCGTTTTTCTTTTAGTTACCGTCTTGACGGTATTATTATACATCCACAAATATGTAACACTTCTGCTAGCGCAGATAGCTTTAAGGAGAGAAGCTATAACGGATGAACTTACCGGCCTGTACATCTACAGGTACTTTAAACTGTCCCTCGAGGCTGAGTTTGCGATGGCCAAAAGGTCGCGTAGGGAACTCTCTATGGTATTTTTTGACATAGACCACTTCAAGAATATAAACGACACCTACGGGCATGAATTTGGAAATGTAATATTAAAGGCTGTGGCCAAGACCATCAGGCACTGCTCCAGGAAGGATAACATATTGACAAGATACGGCGGCGAGGAGTTCTGCATTCTTATGCCGGGGACAGAGGTCCATGATGCCGTCAAATACGCGGAGAGAGTGCGCAACGAAATAAAAACACTGGAATTCAAGTCCGATAAGAGCGAGGATGTCAAGATCACCATAAGCGGCGGAGTCGTGAGCCTGGAAAATAATCATGCCTTCAAGGAAAGCGCCGATTTTACGAAAGCGGCCGATGCAGCGCTGTATTATTCGAAGGAAAACGGACGGGATAAGATAAGCGTATTCAATAAAGGCATGAAAGAAGCCGCCAAAAAAGGCGGCTGAAAAAAATCTAAAATCTTTTAATCATCTTCCGATCGAGCTCGCTGTTATAAGGGCTATTATTAACATGGTATTAATGTAGATTTTTATGTCTGCATACAATCATCCTGATAGTTTTACTCCGGGGGTAGATTGCCATCTCCAAGCGGAACCGCAGGCGGAGCATCCTCATGGAAAGGTGACGGAGCCATCGTCACAGGAGCAGGAACAGGCTCATACATTACCGGCACTTCTTCAGGCATA
>JAFGRN010000007.1 GCA_016935115.1 Candidatus Omnitrophota bacterium
AGAAAGCTTGCCGCCGGCGCATCCCAGGCCGAAGCGGAGAAGATGGCGGAAGACCTGAATAATGATCCGGTTGTGAGCGCGGTTATACTGCAGCTGCCGGTGCCGGGCCACATCGATGCCGGGAGGATCTCGGCCATGATCCCGCCCGGAAAGGACGCCGAAGGAATGCACCCCGTGAACCTTGGCAGGATATTGCTGGGCAGGTATTCGATAGGGCCGTGTACGGCAATGGCGGTAATGGAGTTATTGGAATCTGCGGGGATAGATCTCTACGGCAGGGAAGCATTGATAATAGGGCATTCCGATATAGTGGGAAAACCGCTTTCGCTAATGCTCCTTAATAAGTTCGCGACAACCACCGTATGCCATATAGCAACAAGTGAAAAAGGCCTGCTTCCGGGGCATATTGCCCGTGCCGAGGTCCTCATAGTGGCTGTCGGCAAGGCGGGCCTGGTAAAGGGCGAGTGGATAAAGCAGGGGGCGGTCGTGATAGACGTCGGCATAAATAAAGCGGGTGACAGGATCGTGGGAGATGTCGAGTTCGATGCGGCGATTGAAAGAGCGTCTTATATAACGCCGGTTCCGGGAGGAGTGGGCCCGATTACGACGACTATCCTGATGAGGAATACGCTGGAACAGTTTAAGGCGCAGAGAGAAGGATAGTAGTCGATGAAGTTTTGCGAAAAGATAAAGTCCGGGAAATTTATCATAACAAGCGAGATCGCGCCGCCTAAAGGCACGGATACGGCGGAGATCCTCGCCGAGGCCGAGCTTCTTAAGGGCAGAGTAGATGCGATAAATGTTACAGACCTGCAGAGTTCTGTCATGAGGGCCGGTTCATTGCCGCTGGCCTATCTACTGAAAGAGAGAGGGATAGAGCCTGTTTTCCAGATCACCTGCCGCGACAGGAACCGCCTTGCGCTGCAGTCTGACCTGCTTTCGGCGAGCATTCTCGGGATAGAGAATGTTCTGGTACTGACCGGAGATTATCCCGCTCTCGGTGATCATCCGGAGGCAAAGCCGGTCTTTGACCTGGACAGCGCACAGCTTCTCGAAGTTATCAGGGGCATGCAGGGCGGGAAGGACATGAAGGGTAATGCGCTCAAGGGCAGTCCCCGTTTCTGCGTCGGCGCCGTGGTGAATCCGGGCGCGGATCCGCTCGAGCCGGAGATCATTAAGATGGAGAGGAAGATCGAAGCGGGAGCGGAATTCTTCCAGACGCAGGCAGTATACGATGTCGAACTATTCAAAAAATTCATCGGCAGCGTAAAACATCTGAAGGTACCGGTCTTAGCGGGGATAGTGCTCTTAAAATCCGCAGCTATGGCGCGTTACATGAATAAAAATATCTCCGGTGTCTATGTGCCGGAGGGGTTGATAGAAGAGATGGAGAGGGCAAAAGACAAAGAGGCGTCATCGGTCAGCATAGCCGTGCGCCTTATTAAAGAGATCAGGCCGCTCTGTCAAGGCGTTCATATCATGCCGATAGGATGGGTTAAAAAAGTGCCGCTCGTATTGGATGCGGCAGGATTATAAAATGGAGAATAGCATGGCAAAGACGACCACCGGGGTCACGGCAAGGGATGTCGCTTCGATGATGGTAAGCGGCGCGCGTAAAGTCATGGACCTGACGGAATCGTATCTGGCAAAAGCTGTCAGCGAGAAGGGCCCGGAGCAGCCGCTTACATTTCCTGAGACCGCTTTTTACCTGCCTCTTGCCAACGCGCTTCTCGGAGCCGAAGTGAAGACATTATCCGGAGCCGGCAAGGTACTCGATACGGCAAAGACCCTCATGCCGAAATCGGATATCGGTAAATCGGAGAATTTCCTTAAAGAGGCATTGAATGCCGGAGTCGCCGCTATACTTGCGGCAGAGGTCCTATGCGCTCTCCGCTATCTCTATGGAGAAGAGCCGCAGGCTGATTGCCCGGGATTTTTCTCGGATACTCTCCTCAGGGCGCTCGGCATACAGCTTGTAGACGGCAGGATAAACGGCATAGCTGTGGTCATGGGCAAGGCGCCGGATGCCGGGACCGCGGTAGAGATCGTCAGGAGCCTGCAGAAGAGGAATATACTCACGCTCGTAGGGGACAGCGCGTTAGGCATAAGTATCATAGACCAGTTGAAGGAAGGCGGCCTCAATATGGGGTTAGAAACCTATGTTGTGCCGTTCGGCAGGGATACGGCATCGGTCGTCTATGTGCTAAACTTTGCCATACGCGCGGCGCTCATGTACGGCGGGATAAAAGCGGGAAATTCCGGAGCGTGCGTCGATTATGTCAGGAACAGGGTTCCCGCGTTCGTGCTCCTGCTCGGCGGAGCGGATGAGGTCAAGGCCGCGGCAGGCGCCGGGGCCCTGGCGGCGGGTGTGCCCATAATAACGGACCTCGACCTTCCGGAGATAAGGGTCCCGGGCATATGCGCGCATGAGGAATGCCTTATAGTCGAGAAAGACTATTCGAAGATCGTAGAGCGGGCGGTCGAGGCCCGCGGCATAAAAGTCAAGATAACGCAGATACCGATACCTGTGCCGTTCTCCGCGGCTTTTGAAGGCGAGAGGGTAAGGAAGGCCGATATGTTCGTGCAGTTCGGCGGAAAATATTCCACAGCCTTTGAATATCTGCGCATGAAGAAGATGAACGAAGTCTCTGACGGTAAGGTTACCGTAGCCGGCCCGGAGGCCGATACCATGGCCGAGGGGTCCAGTTATCCTCTTGGGATACTGGTCGAAGTCGCAGGCAGGAAGATGAGCCTCGATTTTGAGCCCATACTGGAGCGCCAGATACATAAATACCTTAACTATGCCATGGGCATATTCCATATGGGCCAGCGCGATATGAACTGGGTCCGGATATCCAAAGACGCCAGGCGCGCCGGTTTCAAAATACGGCATCTCGGAGATATACTGGTCGCAAAATTAAAGGATGAATACGGCGCTATCGTGGATAAGGCCCAGATCACTATTTATACCAATGAGGCGGATGTAAACAAGCTTTTGCCCGAGGCGAGAAAGGCCTATACGGCCAGGGACGACAGGATAGCGGGCATGACGGACGAATCGGTAGATACGTTCTACAGCTGTACGCTATGCCAGAGCTTTGCCCCCGATCATGTATGCGTGGTGAGCCCGGAACGCCTCGGCCTCTGCGGCGCGTACTCTTGGCTTGACGCGAAGGCAGCGCACGAGATCACCCCTACCGGCGGCAATCAGCCCATAAAGAAGGGAAGGGTGATCGATGCCGTAAAGGGTATCTGGGAAGGGATCAATAATTTTGTGGCGGAAAGCTCCCATCAGCATACTACGCAGATGGCCGCATACTCTATCATGGAGTCGCCCATGACCTCATGCGGTTGTTTTGAATGCATAGTGGCGATAGTGCCGGAAGCCAATGGAGTGATGATAGTAAACCGTGAATACTCCGGCGACACACCCGTCGGGATGAAATTTACGACTCTTGCCAGCACCGTCGGCGGCGGCGCCCAGACACCCGGTTTTCTCGGAGTGGGAAGGCTCTATATCGTAAGCAGGAAGTTCATATCGGCGGAGGGCGGCTTGAAGCGCGTGGTATGGATGCCCAGGGAGCTCAAAGAAGCGCTTGCCGACAGATTGAAACAGCGCTGTAAGGATCTCGGCGATCCGGGGCTCTTTGACAAGATAGCGGATGAGACCGCGGCAACGGATACGGCCGCGCTGGTCGATTTCCTGGCAAAGGTCGGCCATCCGGCGCCCGGCATGCCGCCGATCATTTGATGCGGAGGTTCATTGGATAACAAGTCGCTTTATATCATTCTTCTTATATTTACATTTGCGGCCGGGATATTGCTGAGGGTGGGGCTCCCGGAGGTCCAGCAGTATGCTTCAGGCGCGGACGAGGGTTATTATCTGAAATACGCCGGGATCTTTGTGGATAACGGCATCTCAGCGATGAAGATCATCGCGAAACAATATCTCTCGGACGCCAGGATGCAGTTATATCCCAGCCCTACAAGGATAGGCCAGATCCTGATATCGGGCCTGTGGATGAAGATTACCGGCGGGTTCGATTTCAGGGCCCTTGCGCGCATGTCGGCATTTTTTAGCATACTTGCTCTCTTTGCCGGGTATTTTTTCGTTAAGAGGCTCTTCGGCGGCAAGATAGCGCTTTTAAGCCTCGCGCTCTTTGCCGCTTCGCCGCTGAACCTTGCTATGGCCAGGAGGGCATTGCAGGACGGCCTGGTTTATTTCTTCGTACTGCTCGCGCTTTATGCTTTTTATGCCGCGGCCAGGAGCCGGAAACTGACGGCGCATCTGTTATTCATGTTGTCGTTCTTTGCGTGCGTGATGGTAAAAGAATCCGCGGTCCTGCTGTCCGCTTCTTTGCTGTTTTTTGCTATCTGGGACAGGGCATTCTATGACAGGGAGATCAGGATATTGCCGCTTATTGCCTCTATAGTCGCGGCCCTGGCGCTTTCCCTCTTGGCATACGCGGTCTTTATAGGATGGGATGATTTTATAAAACTGGCGGGGGTCGTCTTTTCGTCGCCGGCTACGAATGAATACGCGAAGCTGTACCAGACCGGTCCGTTTCTGCGGTATGCGGCCGATTTTACGCTCATCTCTCCGCTCACCATGGCCGCGCTGGCAGGTTTCGCGGTATTGCTGGCCACGAGAAGAGTGAAGATGGACGAGCCGATACTCTACCTCTTTGTTTTTTTTACGGTTTCATATATCATATACAGTCTCTTCAGCAAGAACCTGAGGTATGTGATATTTCTCGATCTGCCTATCAGGGTATTTGCGGCGATCTTCGTGTCGAAGGCTTTGTCGAGGTTCGGTGATAAGGCATTTGCCGCCTCTTTCGCCGCGGTAGCGGTGATAGCGGCCGTCGATTGCGTAATCTTTCAGAATATCTTCATAGGGCACGGCGTATACGATCCTGTTACGGTCAATTTATTGAATGCATGGCGGTACTGAATAGGAGCTTAAGCGGTCATAATTATGGCATTATCCGGACTGGACATATATAAGTTACTGCCCAAGACAAACTGCAAGGAATGCGGTTTTGCGACCTGCCTTGCCTTCGCGATGGCGCTCGCGCAGAAGAAGGTATCGCTCGATAAATGCCCGCATGTCACGGCCCAGGCGCGCCAGGCCCTCGAGAGCGCCGCCCAGCCGCCAATCAAGCTCGTAACTATAGGCACGGCCGAGGCGAGCTTCGAGGTCGGGAATGAAACCGTTATGTACCGTCACGAGCAGAAGTTTCACCATCCGACCGCATTGGGCATACTGATAGAGGATACATTGTCCGAGGATGAACTGAGCGCCGCGGTCGCAGCGGTCAACGGACTCAGGTTTGAGCGCGTCGGCCAGAAGGTAGGAGCGGATCTTATATGCGTCAGGAATTCGTCTGGCTATCGCAATAAATTTCTTGCCGCGGTCAGTACGGCGGATGCGTTGTCCAGGATGGCGATAGCCCTTTATTCCGATGACGCGGAATCGATGGCCGAAGCGGTTAAGCTCTGCAGGGAGAGGCGCCCCCTCATCATCTGCGGCGAAAAATCGTCTCCGGATGCCTTTATCGCGCTGGCGAAAGAATATGATCTGCCGATAGCGCTTACCTGCGAAAATCTCGATGAGGCGGCCGATCTTACGGCCAGAGCCAATGCGCAGGGGGTAAGCCAGATAGCGCTGAATTTCAAAAACGAGAGCATGTCCGGCCGTATACAGGAATATACCTATGCCAGGCGCGCCGCGCTGAAGAAGAACTTTCGCCCTCTCGGTTACCCGATAATAGCGTTCACGGAGAGCGCCGATCCGGACCTGGAGCTCGCCGAAGCCGTCTCTTACATGGCGAAGTACGCGGGCATAGTTATAATGAAAAATTCGGCCAGAGAGTTCGTATATCCGTTTCTTGTCGCGCGCCAGGATATATATCAGGATCCGCAGAAACCGGTGCAGGTCGAGCCGAAGATTTATGAGATAGGCAGGGTTACCGCGGATTCGCCCGTACTCGTTACCACAAATTTTTCGATCACCTACTTTACGGTGGCAGGTGAAGTGGAGTCCAGTAAAGTGCCGTCCTATGTCATATGCGTCGACGCCGAAGGTATGTCGGTTCTGACGGCATGGGCGGCGGAGAAATTCACCGCAGAGAAGATCACGGATGTATTAAAAAGGTGCGGCATAGAAGAGATGGTGTCGCACCGTACGATAACTCTGCCCGGATATGTAGCGGTCTTAAGCGGCAAGCTGGAAGAGATATCGGGATGGAAGGTATCGGTGGGGCCGCGCGAGGCTTCGGGCATAACGGGATATTTAAGGAACTGGAAGGCTTAAGATGCGTGAGTTCAGGGTATTATTTAAACCGCAGGGCAGGGAGGTATCGGTGCTTCAAGGGACCGATATCATGACCGCCGCGGTTAAGGCCGGGATAATGCTTGCCGCGCCGTGCGGCGGCGAGGGCGTCTGCGGAAAATGCAGGGTGATCGTTGACAAGGGGAAGGTAAGCGCGGAGGTCTCGCATGCCATCTCCGATGTTGACAGGCAGGCTGGCATCGTCCTTGCCTGCCAGGCGCTTGTCGAGAGCGACCTGGAGATTACGGTGCCCGGCGAGTCGGTAGAGAGCCATGAGTGCCTGAGCCATGATGCCGAGGATTTTGCGGGGGGAGTTACTCTCAGAAGCGAAGAGGCGTTCCGTTTTTCGCCGATAGTGCGGAAGGTATGCCTGGAACTGCTTAAACCGGCCGCCGAGGACAGCACGAGCGACCTTGACAGGATAACAGCGGGCCTTAAGGAAAAGGTGGAGGGGCTTCGTCTTTCGACAAAGCTGGCGAATGTAAAACATTTAAGCGAAGTCCTGCGCGAGAGCGATTACAGGATAACCGTTACCCTTGCGTACAAAGACGGAGCGCTGGAGATATTGTCTTTCGAACCGGGCGATACCACCGCATCGAGCTTCGCGTTCGCTTTCGATATAGGCACTACCACGGTAGCCGGGCAGCTTATAGACCTGAATAAAAAGTCTGTCCTGGGGACGAAGATAGCCTTCAATAAGCAGGCGATGTACGGCAGCGATGTCATCTCGCGCATAATCTACGCGTCCGATCCCGAAGGCCTTGAAAGGCTGAGCGCGGCGGTCATCGGTAATATCAATGAGATAATCGGGGACCTGGCATCGGCGCACAGGATCAACGCCGGCGAAGCCTGCGCGGTCGTAACAGCCGGCAATATGACTATGATGCATCTTCTCCTGAAGATAGATCCCTCCAACATAAGAAAGGCTCCTTACGTGCCCACGGTAAGCGTATTCCCGGTCATCAACGCGGCGGAAGCGGGGATAGGGATAAGCCCGAGGGGCGCGGCGGCATTTCTTCCCGGAGTCAGTACTTATATCGGAGGGGATATAGTTTCGGGGGTCCTGGCATGCGGCATGGCTGATAGTGACAATACGACTATGCTGGTGGATATCGGCACCAACGGAGAGATAGTGCTCGGAAACCGTGAGTGGATGATAGGCACCGCCGCAAGCGCGGGGCCGGCATTCGAAGGAAGCGGGCTGGCGTGCGGCATGAAGGCGGCCCCGGGCGCGATACAGAAAGTCAGCATAGATAAGAATTTCGAAGTGGAACTATCCACCATAGGCGGGGTCCCGCCCAGGGGAATATGCGGATCCGGTTATATAGACCTTCTTTGCCAGATGCTGAAACGCCGTATCATCAGTAAGGATGGCAGGATAGACCGTGGTATGGATTCCGGCCGGATACGTAAAAATGGCGCGAATTATGAGTTCATAGTGGCCTTCGCCGGCGAGACTGCCATCGGGCGCGATATAGTGATCCAGGATGATGATATAGAGAACCTTAAACGCTCGAAAGGCGCCATATACAGCGCTATTATCGCTCTCCTTAATAAGGTAGGGAAAGATATATCGGAAGTAAAAAAGATCTATATTGCCGGGGGTTTTGGAAGCTACCTTAATATCGAAAATTCGGTATTTATAGGGCTTCTGCCGGATATTGAGAGATCCGTATATGAGTTTGTGGGCAATTCGTCGCTGGCAGGGGCCAGGATGGCGCTCATGTCCCACGAAGCTTTTGATAAGGCCGTCGAAATACACAAGGGCATAACATACCTGGATATCGGGGCGGAGCCGGATTATATGGATGAATATATCGCGTCGCTATTTTTTCCGCATACCGACATAGGGAGGTTTCCATCGGTACGATTATAGCAGTTAACGGCAAGGGAGGCACGGGGAAGACCACGGTCGCCTCGTTGATAGTCGCCGAGCTGGCCTCGAGAAAGGCGGGTTCGATACTGGCTATAGACGCGGACCCCAACTCCTGTTTTGCGGATTATCTCGGAATAAAATGCCCCGAGACCATAGTGGGTATATGCAACGAGATATCGAAAAATATGGATAAGATACCTGCAGGGATGTCGAAGGACCGCTATATAGAGATGAGGGTCCAGGAGTCGGTCACGGAGACCGGGAATTTCGATATGCTCGTTATGGGCGTTCCGGAAGGGCCGGGTTGCTATTGTTACGTGAACAACCTTTTGAGGTCCGTGATAGGCCGGATAGCGGGCAATTACGACCATGTAGTGATAGATAATGCGGCGGGAATGGAACATATTTCGCGGCGGACCGCCGGGAATATTTCCGAACTGGTGCTTGTAAGCGACTATTCCGCTGCCGGCATACGCTCGGCGAAGAGGATATACGATCTCGCGGGGGAGATGAGAATTGCCATAGGAAGGGCCATGCTGGTGGTGAACAGGGTCTCCGGGCCACTGTCAGCGATAAAGAAGGAGATAGCCGATACGGGCCTCGACCTGGCAGGCGAGATACCCTATAGCGCGGAACTTTCGGAGCGAAGCCTCGTGGGAAAGCCGGTATCCGGATTCGGGCCGGACAGCGCCAGGTACGGGATAGGGAAGATTTGTGACAGATTTATGGAGAGTTCAATATGCCGGTAGAGATAATAAAAGAAAGATATAATGCCCCTGTCAATACTGTCGAGATCGGAAGGCCCGGGGCAAAACAGGTTAAGATAGGCGGCCAGACCGGGTTCCCGTTCCTGTTTGACGAAGGAAAGATGCCCAATCCGCCGGTGATAGCGTACGAAGTGCCCGACTGCACGCCCGACGACTGGCCGGAAGGGCTCTTGGAGCCGTATCATGATTGCGTCAAGGATCCGGTGAAATGGGCTAAAAAATGCGCGGACGAGTTCGGCGCTGAGATCCTGTGCGTGAAAGCGCAGAGCATGCACCAGGATTATGGTTCCAGGCCGGTCGATGAAGCGGTCCGTATAGTCAGGGAGATAGCCGATGCGGTAAAACTGCCGCTTATAGTGGTCGGCTGCGGGGACGACGAGCGCGACAATGAGTTCATGCCGAAGTTAAGCCAGGCTTTGAAGGGCGAGAATTGCCTTCTGGGCCTTGCCACGCAGGCTAACTATAAGACACTGGCCGCGACGTGCCTTGTAGACGGCCATTTTATAATAGCCGACTCCCCGATAGACGTTAATATCGCGAAACAGGTCAATATCCTGATCGGTGACATGGGGTTCGATACGAATAAGATAGTGATGCATCCTACGACGACATCGCTCGGATACGGGATGGAGTATGTCTATTCAATAATGGAACGCAGCCGCCTGGCCGCTTTCATGGGGGATAAGATGCTTGCCATGCCGTTTATCGTATTCGTCGGCCAGGAGACATGGAAAGTGAAAGAGGCCAAAGACTTCGGCGTGGTCCAGGGCATCAACTGGGAGATCACGACATCGGTGGCCATGCTCCAGGCGGGCGCGGATCTCATAGTCATGCGCCATCCTGATGCGGCAGGTTCGGTGAAGAGATATATTGCAGCGCTGACGGGAGGTGTCCGGTGATAATAATAGGAGAACTTATAAACGGTATGTATAAGGATGTCGGCAGGGCTATCGCCAACAGGGAGATCGATGTTATCCAGCACCTTGCTCAGGACCAGGTGAAGGCGGGAGCCTCTATACTCGATGTGAGCGTGGGGCCTTATTCGCGCAATCACAAAGATGATATCAAATGGCTCGTTGAGTCGATCCAGAAAGTTGTCGATATCCCTCTTGCCATTGATTCAACAATGGCGGATGTTATAGAAGAGGCCCTGAAGGTAGTGAAGGGCAGGGCGGTAATAAATTCTACGAGCGCCGATGAGGACAAGATGGCGTCAATGTTCTCCCTTGCCAAAAAATACAATGCCCGGATAATAGGGCTCGCGATGGATAAGACCGGCATTCCTAATTCTAAAGATAAGCGGCTGGAACTCGCCGCGAAGATTGCGGCAAAGGCCGTGGAGTACGGGATAGCGGCAGGAGATCTCTATCTTGACCCTATAGCTATGCCGGTCAATGTAGCCCAGGCGCAGGCTCCGGAGGTTTTGGAGTCGATACGGGAGTTCAGGATCATATGTACCCCGCCGGCAAATACCATAATAGGGCTCTCGAATGTATCTCAGGGGACAAAGGCATGCCGCGGCTTGATCAACAGGACTTTTCTGGCGATGGCCCTGGCCAGCGGCCTTACATCTGCGATCCTCGACCCCCTCGACAGGGATCTCATGGATTCGATGATCACGGCCGAATTGCTTATGAATAAACAGATATACTGCGACTCATTCCTAGAAGCATACAGAAAGAGGTAGGCATATATGGACCGCAAGAAAGTAATGATACCGGATCTGATCGCCAAGAAACGCGCCGGAAAGAAGATAACGATGCTTACGGCTTATGATTATCCGACGGCAAAGCTTGCAGACGGCGCGGGAATAGACTGCATACTGGTCGGGGATTCGCTCGGCATGGTGGTGCTCGGATATGATTCGACCGTGCCCGTTACCATGGATGAGATGATCCACCATTCGAAGGCAGTAAGGCGCGGGACAAAATACGCGTTTCTCATAGGCGACATGCCTTTTATGTCATACCAGGTCTCCGCGGAGGAGGCGGTGCGCAATGCCGGGCGGTTCATGAAGGAAGCCTGTTGTGACGCGGTGAAACTTGAAGGCGGCTATGAGGTCCTTGGCGTGACGAAAGCTATAATAGACGCGGGTATCCCGGTCCTGGGCCATCTCGGGCTTACGCCGCAGACAGTATCGAAGCTTGGCGGATATAAAGTGCAGGGCGCTGACTCCCGCACCGCAAAGAAGCTTCTTGACCAGGCATTGAAGCTGGAAGAAGCCGGCTCGTTCGCCATTGTGCTGGAGTGCGTTCCCGACAGGGTGGCAGGATATATTACCGGCAAGCTGAAGATACCGACGATAAGCTGCGGCGCCGGGCCCTCATGCGACGGCCAGGTACTCGTTACGAACGATATGCTGGGGTTGTTCGACAGATTTGTGCCCAGGTTTGTAAAGCAATACGCCAGGCTCTCGGTCTCGATCTCTGATGCTTTCAGAAAATATAAGGCGGAAGTCGAAAGTGGAAAGTTTCCCGGGCCGGAGCATCTATTCTCGATAAAAGACGAAGAACTTAAGAAACTCAAGAGGTGACCATGAAGATAGCGGTGGTGGGCCCGGGCGCCCTGGGGTGCCTGATAGCGGCATCATTGAAAGGCAGGACCAAGGAGGAAATCTGGCTGCTGGATGAATTTCCCGAGAGGGCGAAGAAGATCGCCCGCGACGGCATAAAGGTCGACGGCGCATCCGGAACGGGCGTTACCAGGATAGATGTTACCGCCAATGCCAGGGATATAGGCCAGTGTGACTTAGTCATCCTGTGCGTTAAGAGCTATTCCACGGAAGAGGCCTGCAAGGCGATAAAGGGCATCGTATCCGAAAAGACCGGCATACTGACGCTTCAGAACGGCATCGGCAATATACAGATATTGAACGACCATTTCTGCCCGGACAGGATCATGGCGGGCGTAACGAACCACGGCTCGACCCTTATCGGAGCCGGCCATGTAAAGCATGCGGGTAAGGGCGAAACCACGATCGGCAGGGCTGACGGCAGGGTGCTCGGCGCTATACGGGATGTCGCCGGCGTGCTGACCAGGGCGGGATTTGAGACCAGGGTATCAAAAGATATCGATTCGGTGATATGGAGCAAGGCCCTTATCAATGTAGGCATAAACGCGCTCACCGCGGTAACGCGCCTGCGCAATGGAGCCCTGATAGAGCATGAGGAATGCAGGCAGGTATTGCGCGGCGCCGTGCAGGAAGCGGTGAAGGTCGTGAAGCGCAAGCGCGTAAAATTATCATACGACGATCCGATACAGAAAGTGGAGTCGGTTTGCAGGGCGACGGCATCCAATGTATCGAGCATGCTGCAGGACGTATTGAATAAGCAGAGGACCGAGATAGATTTCATAAACGGCGCGATCATACGCCATGCCAGGGCCCTCAATATAGCTACCCCGGTAAATGAAGTCCTCACTAACCTCGTAAAGACTATAGAGTCGAGTTATGAGAAGGAAGCCCGGGGATGATCGCATGCTTGTAATAGGCGAGAGAATAAATTCTACGAGGACGAAGATCCGGGAAGCCATAAAGGCAAGAGATACCGGCCATATTATCAGGGAGGCGGGCGGCCAGATAGCCGCGGGAGCCTCTTATATAGATGTCAATTGCGCGGTCACGACGGGAGACGAACTGCAGGATATGGATTGGGTGCTCAGTGTGATCCAGAGCAATATCCCCGGCGCCAACATATGCATAGACAGCCCCAACCACCGCGCGCTCGAAAAAGGGCTGAGATTGTGCAAGTCGAAAGAACGCCCCTTCATAAATTCCATAACCGCCGAGCGGGCGAGGATGAAGAATATCCTGCCCCTGGCGCTGGAATACGATACGAAGCTGGTGGCCCTTACGATGGACGAGAGCGGAATGCCCGCTACCGCATCTGAGCGGCTCGCGATAGCCTCCCGGATATGCGATTCGGTGAAGAAGGCGGGTTTCGATATCGGGAACCTGTATATAGATGCGCTCATACGCCCGATATCTACCGAACCGGAACAGGCCGTTGAGTACTTAAGATCGATAAAGATGATAAAAGATCTCGGCGCCAGGACGATCTGCGGGCTATCGAATGTCTCTTTCGGGCTGCCGGACAGGGGGCTCATAAACTCGATATTTCTCGCCATGGCGGTATCCGAAGGCCTCGACGCCGCCATAATAGACCCTACGGAAAAACATGTCGCTTCGAGCCTGTCCGCCGCGGACGCGCTCCTCGGTTCCGACGAGTACTGCGCAAAATATATAAAGGCGTTCCGCGAGGGGAGATTGATCTGATATGGCCAGGAAGATATTCATAGCGGCGACGATGCAGAACGACGGCAAGACTACCGTCTCGCTCGGCCTCATAGCGGCGATGAAGAAGAGGTTTGAGCGGATAGGGTTCATAAAACCTATAGGCCAGCGGTATCTTGTTGAGCAGGGATATAAGGTGGACGAGGATTCCATCCTTATCGAAGAGGTATTTGGCATAAAGTGCAACATAAAGGATATGTCTCCCGTAGCAATAGAGCGCGGCTTTACCGAGAGGTTCATCGATAAAGGGGCCGAGGAGGACTATGCCAGAGAGATCGTCGACGCTTACGAACATATAGCCAAGGATAATGATCTTGTGATAATCGAGGGCACGGGCCATGCCGGAGTGGGAAGCGTATTCAACCTCTCAAATGCCGCGGTCGCGAAACTGCTGGGCGCCAACGTGCTTCTTATATCGTCGGGCGGCGTGGGCAAGCCGATCGACGAGATAATGCTCAATAAGGCCCTTTTCGACAAAGAGGGGGTCAGCCTTGCGGGAGTAGTGGTCAATAAGGTCCTCCCGGAAAAGTATGACAGGATATCGAAGCTTGTCCGGAAAGGTCTCGAGCAGAAAGACCTCAATGTGTTCGGATCCCTGCCTTACCAGAAGATATTGGATATACCCACGATGCGCGAGATAAAAGAGGAACTTAAAATACACCAGCTTTGCGCGGGGGAGAGCCTCGATAGGCCGGTCGAGAATGTCCTCATAGGCGCGATGAATGTAAAGGACGCGCTCAAGTTTGTCCGCAATAATTCCCTCATGATAATACCGGGAGACCGTTCGGATATGATTGACGCTGTCTGCAGGATCAATTCCGGCAGGATGAAGAAAGGCTGCCGGGTATCAGGCATCGTCCTCTCCGGCGGGCTCATGCCTAAACGCGCGAGCATGCACAATGTCGAGAAGTCGGGGATAACGATCTTGATAACCAAGGAAGACACCTATAGGATAGCGTCGCGCATCCATTCGATGGTCGTCAAGCTGAAGCCGCAGGATTCCGAGAAGATAAAGATAATCGTCGATATGGTCGAAAAACACCTTGATATGGAAAAGATATTAGCAAGCCTTACATGACCCCCGCCAGAATAGCCGCCGTTACGGTTGTAGTATTAATAATGCTCGCCGCCGTATTCATGCCGCCTGGTTTCAATGCCGGAGCGCCTCTCATGGAGAGAGAGCGGCTCTTGATGGGAACGATCGTCAGGATAAAGGCGCCCGTCGGCCGCATCGACGGCGGCAAGGAGCGTGTCGGCTTCGCGATCGGGAAGGCGCTCGACGAGATCGCGCGCATCGAGGGTGTCTTCAGCGTGCATAAGCCGGATAGCGAGATCTCCCGGATAAATCGCCTGAGAAAGGGCGAAGTCCTGAAGATATCGGACGAGGTATTCGGGCTGATAGAGAAGTCGGTGGAGTACAGCGCCAGGACTAAAGGGGCATTCGACATAACCGTGAAACCGCTCGCGGACCTCTGGAGAGAAGCCGGCGCCGCAGGGAGGCTGCCGTTGGAGGCTGAGGTCGATGCGGCCCGGGCGAAGGTGGGCTACCGGTATATAGCCCTGGATAAGTCAGCCGGGACTGTCTCATTCGCGAGGGACGGCATGTCGCTCGATATGGGAGGAGTCGGCAAAGGCTATGCCAGCGACGCAGCCGCGAAGATACTGAGGGAGAACGGAGTCGCAGACGCCATAATCAATCCCGGCGGCGATGTATACTGCATGGGCCGGAGATCGACGAAGAGCCCGTGGAATGTAGGGATAAAGAACCCAAGGGATAAGAACGAATTATTTCTTGAGATCGCGCTTAAGGATATGGCGATCGATACCGCCGGAGACTATGAGAAATATTTTCTGCTGGACGGGAAGCGTTACTCCCACATAATAGACCCGCGGACCGGATATCCGGCGGGAGATGATGTCATCAGCGCGAGCGTTATCGCTCCGGATGCTGTCACGGCCGATATACTGGCTACCGCATTGTGCGTGCTCGGCCGGGACGGCCTGAAGATCGTCAGGGCCGAAGGCCTCGATGCCGTTATCGTCTTCGGAGAGGGCGGGGCATTCGGGACCGAGATGACGGAGGGGTTTAAGAAGAGGTATGATGTTAAGGCCGAAGCCGGGATATAAGATAAAAGTGGTCGTCGGGATGTCGGGCGGCGTGGATTCATCGCTGGCGGCGGCACTCCTCAAAAGGGAAGGTTACGACGTCATCGGTGTTACTTTCAGGATGTGGCCGAAAGATGAGTGCGGAATGAGTTCTCCGCGCGCATGCTGCAGCCTCGATGCCGTTACCCGCGCCAGGGCGGTCGCGGAGGACCTCGGCATTCCCTATTATGTCGTAGATTTCAGCAGGGAATTCAAAGAAGAGGTAATAGATTATTTCTGCTCCGAATATCTGAGAGGCATGACTCCGAATCCGTGTATTATATGCAACATGAAGATCAAGTTCGGCCATCTTCTCGATAAAGCGGCATCGCTGGGAGCCTCGTATGTGGCGACGGGACATTACGCGAGGCTGGGCATGGATAAAGCATCCGGCCGCGTGCTGCTGAAAGAAGGCTCCGATAAGGATAAGGACCAGTCGTACTTCCTGTTCAGTCTTTCGCAGAAGCAGCTTAAGAGCGCGATCTTCCCGTTGGGCGGCCTTACGAAGGCAAAGACGCGCGCTCTTGCGAAGAGATTGAAGATAAGGTCGCACGATACCGTATCGAGCCAGGATATCTGTTTTACGCGGGATGAAAAATACGCCGATTATATAAAGAAGAAGACAGGAGTGGATATCCGCGGCGGTGATATAGTCGATAAGAGCGGCAATGTTATCGGCAGGCATAAGGGGATACATTTTTACACGATAGGCCAGCGCCGCGGGCTCGGGATAGCGCATACGGAACCTCTTTATGTCACATCCATCGATATTGAGCATAATCGTTTAATCGTCGGCATAAAAGAGGATATTATGAAGAAGTCCCTGATTGCGGACAGGATCAACTGGGCCGCGGTTTCCGGGATGGATAAGCCTGTTAGGGTTATGGCGAAGATAAGGTATAATCATAAAAAGGCCGAAGCTATTATTACGAAGATGCCTAATGGCGCGGTAAGAGTGGATTTCATAGAGCCGCAGGCCGCGCCCACTCCGGGGCAGGCTGTAGTTTTTTATAAAAAGGATGTTGTGATCGGCGGAGGATGGATACGTGAGGCGGTGTGATTTTTCAGCTTAACAGCGGTAAGGCGTTTACTTTGGCAGCCGCCTTCCGCTTGTCGCAAATGTGCATTAGGCATGCACATTTGCTGGCGTAAAAATGCGATCGTCCAAGCAACCCGGACTACAAGCAAACTGTTGACAGGTTTGCTTGGCCGGTTTAAAACGCCTTAAGGAATCGTATTTTTACGAGCGTCGCTCCAGGCGGGCTGCCAAAGTTCCGCCACTCCTGAACGAAGCCGAAAAATTTTTTGGAAGTAAGCAGAATAGTATAACGGGCAAGAGCATAATGAATAAATTAGCAAAGCTGAAGAAAATATTGCAAGCATTGAAGAGCGTAGTCGTCGCGTATTCGGGCGGGCTCGACAGCACGTTTCTATTGAGGGCATCTATCGACGCGTTGGGCAGGGATAGCGTGCTCGCGGTTACGGCGCGCTCCGAAACATATCCTGTATCTGAATATAGAGAAGCCGTGAATATGGCAAAGAAGCTGGGCGCCGGGCTGTTAACGATCCGCACGAGTGAGCTTGCCATAAAAGGTTTCAGGTCAAATCCTGTCAACAGGTGTTACTATTGTAAAAAGGAATTATTTAAGAGGCTCGACGCCATACGGAAAGGGCGCCGTTTCCGTTACGTCATAGACGGCACTAACTATGACGACCTTAAGGATGTGCGTTACGGGAGATTGGCCGCAAAGGAGCTCGGAGTCAAGAGCCCGCTCCTCGAGGCAAAGATAACCAAGGGTGACATACGAAGATTCTCGAGGGCTCTGGGGCTTGCCACCTGGGATAAGCCCTCATTCGCGTGCCTGGCATCGCGGATCCCATTTAATAGCGCTATTACGAAGAAGGGCCTGCGCAGTGTCGACGGAGCCGAAAGCTGCCTCAAGGGTCTTGGGTTCAGGCAGGTCAGGGTGAGGATCCACGGGAATATAGCCAGGCTCGAATTATCCGGCAGCGACCTGAAAACGGCTCTGAAGTTAAAAGACTCGATTGTAGGCCGGCTCAAAAAGCTGGGATTCACATATGTGACGCTCGATCTTGCCGGCTACAGGACGGGAAGCATGCACGAATCCGCGTCCGCGAAGCCGGGGAAGTTATTTGCGAAATCCCATAGCGCGTGATATAATATCGCCCGTTATTGCGAGGGAGCAGTGGTCATTCTCTCAGGCGATTGAAGCAATCTAATCTTTAGATTGCTTCTCCCGCCAAAAGTCATATCCGCAGGCGGGATCGCAATGACAAAGAGATGTTATAATTCAGTGGCGGGGTAGCTCAGTCTGGCAGAGCAGTCGGCTCATACCCGGCGTGTCATAGGTTCAAATCCTATCCCCGCTACCATGTACCACTCGCGAAAAGAGAGATACTGCATCGCTCAGGTACATGGCGCAGCCTGCCCCGTACCTGAGGAGCGAAGCGACGAGTGGTGCGGGGTACATGGCACGGCCATGTATTACTTGATAGTCCCTTATGCGCTATATTTATATCTTAATCTTCAGTATCCCGCTTATCACGATCGCGGCAATTGCGGCTGCCGATCAGGTCGATGAGAACCTTTATAACAGTGAATCCGTGCATGAAAACGGCAGGACTTACCGGCTACTGGTCGATAAAGATAGCGGCGACATGAAGTATTACATGTCCGAAAAAGACGGGTGGAAGCCTGCCTCTGAATGTCCCGGAGAAGTCGGGCTTACTTATAGCGACAGGCAAAGGCTCGCGGATATGCAGGCCGAGCTTACCAGAATGCGCGATGAGACCTGGGACGACAGGTACAGGTATTAGTGGTTAGATTGCTTCGTCGGCCGGAGTAAAATTATGGCCTCCTCGCAATGACGATCTGGGACGGCAATGACGATAGGCGTGGATAAAATGAAGATCAATTTTTTGACTGTGACCGCCGCGGTGATCGAGAAGGATGGCAAGATCCTGATAGCGAAGAGGCGCAAGGGCGACCGCCATGGCGGCAGGTGGGAATTCCCCGGAGGAAAGCTCAATACCGGGGAGAGCCCCGAGGACTGCCTTAGGCGGGAGATAAAGGAAGAGCTCGGTGTCGATATCGAGATCGGAGAGTTTGTCTGTAAGAGCGCGTTCAGATATATGCTGGTTCCGCTTGAACTCCTTGTTTACAGGGCCCGCCATATTTCCGGAACATTCCGGCCCCTCGACCACGATGAATTGAAGTGGGTATATCCATCGGAGCTTAAGGCTTATGATTTCGTGAAGGCGGATGAGAAGGTTGTCGATAAGCTAATGAAAGACCGCAGTGATGCCGTGTAACGACGGCCCATCCGCAACTTTCGATGTCGCGGTGATCGGCGGCGGAGCCGCAGGCGCGATGGCCGCGATACGTGCCGGAATTAATGGCGCGCGGGTAGCCCTCTTTGAGCGCAATGATTCTATCGGCAGGAAGATCCTCATAACAGGCAAGGGCAGGTGTAATATAACAAACAGCGCGCCGATGGATGTATTTGTAAAAAAGTTCGGCCGCTCCGGAAATTTCCTGCGGTCAGCGCTCTACGTTTTTTTCAACGATGACATTGTGGAGTTTTTCAGGTCGAATGGGCTTGAGATGAAGACGGAGAGGCAGGGGCGCGTATTTCCCGTCACCGACAGGGCCCGTTCGGTAGTGGATGTGCTGGTGAAGTGCCTCGCGGAGAATAAGGTCAAAATTATCTATAACGCGCCCATCGCTTCAGTGAGGGCGGAAGGAGGGTTATTCCGCATCTGTCCGACGGGCGCGGACGCGGTAATGGCCAGAAAAGTGATACTGGCTACCGGCGGAATATCATATAAGGCTACGGGCTCTACGGGCGACGGCTTTATGGTAGCGAAGGGGTTCGGCCATACGGTGGCGCCCCTGAAGGCCGGGCTCGTCCCGCTTACTACTAAAGAGGAGTGGGTAAAGGACCTGCAGGGGCTCGCGCTCGAGAATATCAGGATAATGTTTCAGGCCGGAAAGAAGAAGATATCTTCTGATATAGGCGAACTCATGTTTACGCATTTCGGGGTCTCCGGCCCGCTCGTACTGGATTTGAGCGGCGATGTCCTGGCTCTTCTCGG
>JAFGRN010000047.1 GCA_016935115.1 Candidatus Omnitrophota bacterium
AAGCTTCACGAATCTAAGTGTAGAAAGCGTAGGAGGATGAGGCCACTTCCAAGTGGCCGAGTTTAAGCAGGTTCCCCTTTTTATCCTTAAACAAAAGACCGGCCCTGTAGGTTTGAGTACAGGGGAGATATTTTCAGTGCGAACATAACTTTGGATCAGGGCTTAACTGCGGAAGGTGGGCGCAAGGTAACATACTTCACCCCCTGCGCCGAAAGTAAATGCCTGTGGAGAGGAGCCAAAAAAGTTACTTGATATGAGTGGGGATTACAGCGACTTGAGGGCCAGTTGGGCGGCTCTGTATGCCCTGGCGTCGTCCGCCAGGTCGATAGGCCTTATTTTCGGCATTATCCTGATGATACCCTTCTTTATGTCCTCCAGGGTGAATGGCGACGGATTTCCAGGATCTTTTATGGCAATCCTGTTCAATATATCCAGTATCCTGTCATCCCCCAGGTCAAACGCCATTCTCAAGGCAAGATCAAACAGCCCCACAACCGGTACATACCTATTTTCCGGATTGGATACATTTATCACTCTGCCGAGCGCTTTAAAATTACTCTGGCCTATGGAATCAAGCGTAGCGTCTCCGGCAATAGTTACGGTAGCGTCCATGCGCCCGCCCTTCAATGCCTTGGTTGCCTCTATTCTCGTAAGAAGCTCGGCACCTGTACCTCGCACTACCAGCACTTCATCGCTCAGCTTGGCCTGTATAACTTCTTCGCAGGCCCTTGCAACATCCGAAGTATCCATCTTACCATCGACTCTCGTATCATAGGCTATCAGCACCCTTCTCTTCTGCCTGGAAGTATTGACGCCAATATTCAAAAGCGTGTTATTGAGGCTGCGCCTTTCACCGGTTATATCGTAACGCGCCTCAAGGGCGGCGGCTTCCTCGGCCGCTATCCCCGTCGGCATTCTCGCCGGGGAAGGACCGGCTACCGCGTCGGGCAAGCCGTCTTCCTCTTTAACTTCGGATCCCGCTTCTTTTTCAAGCCTGGCGATCTCCTTATCCAATGGGGCAACATTCACAGCCTTCTCTTCGCGCATACGGGCGGTTACAGCTTTGATTATATCAATAAGATCGCGGAAATTCTTTCCCTCAAATATAGTTGTCAGTTTCTCGCTGGTATTGGACCATCTCACAAGCGCCGTCTTGCCGTCTTTAAGCTGTACCTTAAATCCGGAGACGGTTACATATCCGTCATTTTTAGGCTGAACCAGGTAATCATCCTCTTTAACAGGTTCATTATAGGGTTTTAATTCCGCGGCGAAACGCTCTTTCATCCAGGCTCCTATCTTTTTGGCGGTCTGGATCTTAATGTTATTGGGAACAGATACCGTGATCTCGCGGCTCGAATAAGCTACCGGGAAACTGTCAAATAATTCGGTCAGCTCATAATTATCTTTCTTCGGAAGATTCAGTGCCGGAGCCTCGAATTGCCCCATTGTTTCGCGTATATTAACAAGCGTAAAAAACCCGGATATGGCGCAATCACAAACTCTCGACGGATAAGTCTTTGAAATATGGAAGAAGTTATGCCCCGACGCTTCGGCTGTGAAATATGTGCTCTTAAGATGACTGAAGTTTTCCATAAATATGGCATCATTCTTAAGCGCCGGCGTGGTATTCACGAATTTATCCAGTTCTGCGATCCTATTCTGCATGAAACCAAGCTGCGGAGGATAACCTGTCGTTATGAAAACGCCCTCGATGACATTCCTGTCTTTTATGCCGGCCTTATTCCTCAATTCTTCATTAATACGGTCGACCAGGCTGAGTAGTTTAGAGTTAGCCCTCACATCGCAGACTATTTTAATCGGTTCTCCTCCGGCTTTGGCTATAGCCATGATAGCTTCCTGATTAGCCTTATCCAGCAGGAACCTCTGATAATACGGCAGTGTCATCTCAAAAGCGGGAATCACCCTGCCATCCTCAAGTATAGCTGATATCCTGTCCGCGTCGCCATCGAATACCGCTCCTATGGCCTTCGGCATACCCGGCGCGGTATTCGAATTAAGAAGATTAACGATCCTCTGTGAGGGCTCAAGCGCCTCGGGAAGCGACGGATCCCAAATACCGCGCGACATTGTGCCATCGGGTTTCCTGTTAAGCAGGACCGCTATCCTGTGCTGGCCCTTTTCCCACATATTATTTATCATAGCGACAAGGCCTGATTCTTTCACCTCGTCCATATCGACTATCTCAAAGCCTCTATTTTTAAGGATCGCGCTGATGATAAGCCCTGCCGCGCCGGCTCTCGGATCGATCACAACGATCTCATTTTTAAGCGTAGCGGGAAGGGTCTCATTAAGCGTATCTATAACGTCTCTTTCAAGGCCGCTGACTTCTTTAATTTCCCCTACTTCCACGCCAAGGGTCATCATGTGCTTATGTTTGTATAGATCTTCCAGTTTTTCGGCGTATAAAGGCTCGAGCGTCCCTTTACCCAGATCAGCCTTTATCTTAAATCCGTTCTTCTGGGAGGGGCCATGACTGCCGGAAACCTGCACCATAAATTTGTATTTGCCTGTATTATCCGTGGCAAGCAGATTATGCGCTCCGGTTGTAAGATAATCGGGAGCATAATCTACATTGACACCAACAGAGGCTATGCCGAGTCCCATGCAATACCTTAATATCGGCGTATGAAGCCTGATGTCTCCGGTAAGCAGCACTTTGTCGCCCGGCTTGGCATACTGCGAACCAAGCAGTTTTCCGACGAGATACATGTTGGCCGGCGTAAGATCGACTACACCGTCTTTTATCGGCTGGGCATTGCCGCGCACATCATAACCCTTGCCGAAACCGAATATGTCTTCGGGAAGGTTTTTAACCGTATTTTCGAGATTGGATTCAAAATACGCTATCAGTTCCTTCTTCGGCATTGCAACCACAGCATTGTAAGCCGTTTCGGAACCATCTATAGCGAGTTTAAAATCGGCATCAAGCTTCGACATCCCTTTTCTCATAAGTAAAGCAACTCTCAGATTATATGTGGGTGAAATCCTCTCTATCTCTTGCTCGGACAGGGCCGGATTATTGATATGCGCCAATTCATGCCAGACCGCTTCCATCAATAATTCTACACCTTTTTCCAGGGATAACAAGTATAATAAATCCTCCTCATCGACGTATATAGTCCTGCGCTTAAGCCCCGGATGAAATACCAGGTCGGAAGCAATACCGCTTGCCTCCAGCTCCTTCCTGAGCCCCTTCATAACAATAAGGTTCAGGACGTGAATATCGGCAACATTATCAATAAACTTGGCTACATTAATACGCTGGATCCAGTTCAATCCTCCTATAGAACCCGGCATTAGATATTTGTCCCCGTCGACTGCATAATCACGCGGTTCTGCTTTTACAAGAACATAATAAGATCCTTCCTCTATTAACTTGCTTATCGCGGCATTAACGCCTCCCTCACCGGTATGCTCAATATCTGTGAGATCGTCTCCATCTTCGCGGATAGCTCCCACAGACGCCCCGGCCGGACGTACCGCCTGCCTGGTCCCGAATTTTTCTCCTATGCCCGGCGCTATTTCGATATTTTTCAACTTAACATCCGACCTCTGGGACTGGACTTCTTCCGCATATTTCGCAAATATAAGGTCCCTATCCTGCCCGAGCGCCGCGGCAAGGCCATTGCCGATACTCTTATCGTCTTTATAGTCAAATATCATCCTGGTATCTTCCACAACATAACCGGCATTAACACCATCGAGCATAGTAAGGTCCCCAGTCACTGTTTCAGGATAGAGATATCCGTCGCGGAACCTGAAATATACCGGCAGGCCCTGTTTTCTGAGAAGATCAAAAGTTCCGGGTTTGTATGCCACAAAAAAACGGTTAAAAGGATTTTTATCATTAACGACAATGCCGGCCACATGCTTCGTATGCGCAACTCCTTCGATAAGGCTCTCCTTGCCGCCTGCCCTTACGGGCGAAGCGCCCTTTATGCGCGCATTAGGGTTTTGAGCGACCTGTTCGAACACCGCGTTATTCCCTGCGGAGAGATCGGTCAGTTCTCCCATTAGAGATAGCTCCAGGGCCAGGACGTCCATGTCCACATCATTTATGCCGGCCTTTCCGGTACTCTCAACAGGGCTCCCATTCAGTTTTATCATGTCATTTACCCTGGACTCGATAAAAAGCTTTATATATCCGTGCGTTTGTTTATTAAGATATTCGACGGCATTCTCTTTTAGCGGCAATATATTTCCATCCGGATCCACGAGAAACGCCTGGCCGCTCTGGACAGTCTGCATCGTCGCGTCACCATGTCCCGCCGGCAGCGGCCTTGACTTTTCATATTCTACCGGAATACCGTTATGGATATCCCAACCCTTGAAAGCGCGCTGGGTGACGAACGGCATAAGTAGCCAATTGCGGCCATAGTGATGGTTTCTCACCACTTCCTCTATAATGGACTTTCCGCTCTCATCATTTATAATAATTATGCGGGGTTCAATGTTTATTATATCTCTAGCCTCTTTTAAAATCTCTTCGGAAGTCTTCGATATGCCAATATCTCTATAGTAAGCCGCGAGATCCTTCTCCTTGAATATCCTGTCCTGGGCCATCATCCTCGTTGCCATACTTATGCCCAAGCGCGCGCCGGTTTTCCTGAGGTCTTCTTCCGAGCGCATCCCGCGTTTTATGGCCACATCGTATACATCATGTGCGGCATATGATAATGACGGGTCGACATTCTGCCCTTCACCAAAGAGCCGCGAAGCGGCCCCTCCCCAGACGTCCACGCTTCCTACCTGCCCGGAAAACTTGAGCGCGCGGGCCATCTGGAGATATTTCGCGTAATCCGGAGATTTCCTGAACTCTGTGAGCGAAGGGATTTTTGTGACAACATCAGCGGCGGATATATTTTCAAGCGATGCGCCTATGGTCTCTCCTGCGATCTTAGAATTGTATTTTTCCCGTATGAGCGCGTCTATATCCCTGGCCAGTTCATCTTTTTTGGCATTTTCGGCCATCTGGCGATATTTTTCCATCTTCGACTCAAGCTCGGGCACCGCCGAGGCCAAGGCCTTCACCCTCTCACCGACGTAAGCCCTGAACGCTTCGGGCGAGGAATAAGCCCGGGATAGTGATATCTCAGAAGGGGGCTCCGTTTTGGGAATTATACTGACAACCGGAGATTTTGGAACAAGAATATCATAAATTTCATCGAAAGCCCGGTTTCTTAGGGCCTTTTCTTCAGAGTCTATCTGCAGCCCGAGATCCCCACTCTCTGTTGCCGCCATGTAGGCGTCTCTCATGGCTTCCCTGTCATAAACAATACGATGATTATCGGCATGCATGCGCGCTTTATTCAACCAGATAGATATCGACATCTTCCTCCAGACATCCTCGACCCTTGCGCTTCTATTGCGTGATATAGAAGAAGGCGCGAGCATCCCGTGCTTAGCTTCGGGCGTTCCGGCGAGAATTTCCTCAAATGACGTTCTCTGGTTCGTAAGTATCTGTATATAAGGAGAGGGCGCTTCCTTGGTTATCGTCGGGCATACTATGACATACGATATATCGGTTTTTTCAAGAAGCCTGGCAATCCCTTCCGAATGGAATCCTCCCGTAACAAGCACCGCGAGATTCTGACGCATCTTGTTCATGCCTTCCAGGGTATTTTTAACAAGAGCATCGTCGCGTTTAATGGCTATGGCATAGAATTCTTCGAGTTTCGATATATTATCGGCTACCATATCCGCCGGCGGGTCCATCTCTATAACAAGCCCGAATTGGGCTGATTTGTCCTTTATGAAATCGGTAAATATATCCGGAGCAAACTCGTCTTTATGCGCCTTATAATATTCGAAATCGTCATTCATAAGCTTAATATTAACCAGGCCCAGGAGAATATTGATGTGGCGCGACAGTTTTTCGAGAGTTCTCTGATCCTCATTCTCGAATAACTTTTCTTTTATATCGGCTTCGAGGGCTTTTATGTCGCGAAAAAGCTTTTCATTATCTATCTTTGAGTAGACGGAGTTGTATATTATATAATTATATAGGTTGGGATATCCCCCTTGAAGGTCAATGCCGTTTGCCAGGGCCAGTTTCTTCACATAATCATAATAGTCCGCCGAGGATATCTTGCCGACCTTGAATGAGATAGACTGATTTACCAGCTCTTTAAGAGTATCTTTTGTAACGGACTTGCTGAGCTCGTCGATAAGGGAAGACCGCTCCTTATCGGTCATGTTAAAATCTATCTTCTTCTCATAAATAAGCACATTAACAAGCTTGAAAAGATTTTCGTACTGCCGCAGGCCGATCTTATTCTTCTCGGCCTCAGCCTGCAAAAAACGGACGTAATCGTTGAACTGCAGCGTCTTGGCCTCGTGTTCTGCCGACTTTTGGTCCATCGCTTTCAGGTCGGCGTTATATATGAAGCCCTTAAGCCTGTTTAACGCGTCACGCACATTATTAAAATACTTTTCGGTCTTATCTTTCAGGGGATAGCTGGATGTAAAGGCATTAAGGTTCTCTATATAATACTCGCGCGTCTCCGCGCCGAAAAGCCTTATGGGATAGTCTGTAGTAATCGAAAGGAATTCCGGCCCTGTGATCTCGCCTTTAGACATGAAGTAATTAGCGACTTCCTTGCGGACCTCGGCGTCCGGGAATGATTTGAACCATGAAGTATCGATAAGGCCGTCCGCGCCTTCGACAGATACAAAGCTCAGAGAGTCATTCTTTACGAGGTTCTCTATGATCTTCGCTATATTGGACTGGGCTTCGTAGTTACAGTGGGCATCCTGGATGTGGACTATGAGCTTGCCGCTCTTGCCGGTGAACCTGGATTTTATAATACCGCAATCTTTAGGGATAACGATATTATCCGCAGTGAGTACAGATTCTATCTTTTTAGAAGTATCCGCGGGAGTATTATTGTCCGCTGCCGGGACAGCCAGGCAAACGCTCGAGAATATAAATGCCTGGGCAACTACCAGGCATATGGCCTTAGCAAATATGCTGTGTTTTTTATTAAATTTGATCATGTCCATCCTCTTTTATGCGCCGTCAACCAATTACGCGGACCAGAGCACCTCTACCGCCGGCTTCATCAGCTTGTACGCGGCTACAGGCACAGCCTTAAGTATAGCCTTTATCATATATCTCATCTTCGCGATCGGGCTCATCGAGCTGTCCGCTATATTGGCTATGTACGCGTCTACATCAGCGGCCTCATCCATATGGCTCTCGAGGAGGTGGGCCAGCATCTGGTAGATCGCGGAACCTTTATCCTTAGCGTCTTTCTCCGTCAGCGTCCTGGCCATGACCAGCATGGATAGTGTCTCCGCAATGTAATTTTCATGCTCGTCTCTGCTCATCGCGCTGATGTCTGCGGCTTCGAAATTCATGAAGCGCGCCGCGCGAAGATCTATCTTCATCTTATCGAGCGTATTTATATCTGTTTCCGTCAGGTCGACCGTCATAACAACGGCCTTCGCCGGATCTTTAATCATGGCCTGCAGGTCCTCTATCTTCTGATACGTCCTCAGTTTGTCGCCGAATATCCTTTCGAGCGGAGTCTTGAATTTCTTCATCGAATCGCCCGGAAGCTGTGAGCTCGGAATATATATCTCTATTCCGTTATATTTTACTTTCTCCGCAATCGCTTTTATGTCGAGCGCGCTAGGGGCCTTATACTTACCCACCGGGCTCAATCCTAAACCGAGTAATATTACCCTGGCAGCATCGAGCCAGTTATCATAGAGCTCTTTCCTGCCAATCTCAGTATCAGCCGCATTTGGCGCAAGCTTTTCGAGATCCGATCGCGCCTCATCCGAAGTGATCTCGCCCTGAGCCGCTTGCCACAGCACTTCAGAAATCTCTTCCGCAATATTGGCGCCGGGAACCCGCACAGGCTCAGAAAAAGCCATATAAGGAACTTTTTGCATATCCAGTATAGCGGCCTTTTCCACCCTCTTAACTTTTTCCTCTTCGGCAGTTTTCTTCTTGCGCGATGCCTTACTGAACAATCCAAGAATAGGAAGAAGCGCCGCATAATTAGCCGTTCCAGTCCTATCGGAACTTAGGGCAAGCATTGTCTCGCCCACGCCGGGAGCGGCGTTCATAGCATAACCATATCCTGCATCGGGCAACACATGGACATTAAGAGTTCCGCTCTGATTATTGCCTTCTATTATAAAGAGCACGAATCTTACATTATTAAGATCAACATTTGGGAAATAGGACGTCGGTACCGACCAGTATTTCTCTGTCACCGCGTCTATACCTTCAAGGTAAGCTATACCCTTATTGCCGCTGGAATCCTCTATCTCCATCTTAACTTTTGAGATCGGGCCTTTCAAACCGAGAACAAGGTTGCCTCCAAGAGTCCTAGTTTCTACAGGAGGTGTACCAAAATTATCGTAAGAAAAACCTCCGCCGGCCCAACCATCAGCACCCGTATTATAAGTCATTGATATGCCTGCGGCATTCTTCGTGATGGTAGCGCGTGGTAATTCCATGGTATAAGTAGCAGGTAGATTTATGTCAGACGCTGTTAAACCGTCCGCGACCGGTATATTCGGCGCTATCTGTGAATTAGCGATAGTATGGACATAAACTGTGCCCGTCTTATTCTGTCCTTCCACTACTACATTGATATTACGTATCCTGGAAAGATCGATTCCAGTAAGAAAACCGGGATCAATAGCCCATATCTTTTCCGTAACAGGGTCAACGCCCGTCAGGTTAACCGCTGCTTTATTGCCATAAATATCCTGAAATTCAAGCTTGACAGTATCGCTATCGCCTTTTACTCCTATCTTGAGCACCCCCGCCTGTGCCAAATCAAATGTCTCCACAGCATTTGTTGTCAATATATTGTCATAAGACAAAAGCGCGGCTGCCCATGCGCTTGCGTTTGTTCCGGTATTATAGTCAAGCTTTACACCGGTGGCTATATTTGAAACAGTGGCCGTAGCGCCCTCAGAATTAAGCGATTGCATCATTGAAGTTGTAGCGATGTTTATATCATTGGCGCTAAGAGACGGGTTAGATGCCACATTAACCGGCACAGCCTGTCCTACAAGGGTATGCGCGTAAACTGTTCCAGAGAGACTATCTCCTTCTACCACGAATGTTATGAACCTGACACGACCCAGGTCTATACCTGATAGAAGCGTCACAGGCACGGACCAGATCTGTTCGGTCGAAGTAACACCCTTGAGATATACGGATGCTTTGGCGCCATTTATATCTTCTACTTCCATTTTCACCTGGCTGGGATTACCATTCAAGCCTATTACAATATTATTATAACCATACAGGCTATAGCTCTCCATAACATTGATAGTGCCGAGATTATCGTAAGCATAACTTCCGGCTGACCACGCGTTATCACCGGTGCCTGTCGCATAGTCTATGCGTATCCCTGTAGGCGTGTTAGTAACCGTGGAGGCCGCACCCGCAGGATGCGGATTCATGGTCATATCCGTAGTAACAAGGTTTATATCATTGGTGGTAAGGCCGCCGGAAGGCAGTATATTAGGGATCACCTGGGCTGTAGGCAGAGA
>JAFGRN010000048.1 GCA_016935115.1 Candidatus Omnitrophota bacterium
AGCCATGCTCACGGAAGAGGATGTTTCTTTTACCTATGCCATATTAAATAAGGACCTGATAGACCATAGCAGGGCTGAGGTACATGACCTGCTGGCCTACCTTATACCGGTAGTGAATTGCACGCCATATTCATACGTGCTGGCGCTTGCTTCTGAACTTCTCGGCAGGACTATCTATCTGAAGGATCCCGAATCCCTGGAATTCCTCATGACAATTGCCGAGCGCGGCGACCACTGGTCACGCCATGTGGCGGAGATGCTTCTTGCCAAAGTTCACTACAGGGGCGCACTCGATGCTTTAGTAAAGAAGCTTGACAGCGCAATGGCCGCGGAAAAAGAAGAGCCCGAGCCGAAGCATTTCAAGATGCTTCACATGCTCATAAAACAATTGAGCTCGAAAGAAGATGATAATCAGATATGGGAGGCCAAACGAGGCGAACCCAATGATCTCGTCGATACCATAAAGACCATAGAACTTTTTGGAGCCGATGCTAAAGACGCCCTGCCGGTGCTCGAAGCAGTGCTCGCGAAAGCGCCTCGCCAAATGAAAGACTATGTAAATGATTTATATGGGCTGGCGGTTGGGGTCAATGTAGTGGGAAATTATATGGTGACCGTGCTTCGTGATGCCATAGCTGCGATAAAGGCCGATATCGAGAAGAGAAAGAGCCTGCCGATGGTAAAGAGGGGGCTCGACGAGCAGCTGGTAAAGATCGCGAAGGAAGAGCATAAGATACCCGCGGAGAGTATCTCTGATGGGCGCGTCAGGAAATTCCTTGATTTTCTTAAAGAACATAAGCTGGAGAACATAGTCATTACCGGCGGAGTGCCCAGGGACATATTCTACCATCAGGATGTGAATGATCTGGATATTTCGGTAAAGATAGACCTGGGGAACATAGGACTCAGCGCCAAGGCGAAGAGAGAGCTTAATGATACTCTATCACAGGCCAATGAGGAGATTTATAAGAGTGCCATGGAAGAGCTCGGTAAATTAGCGGACGCGATGAAGTCAAAAGGCATGGATGTATCTTTGAATGATTTCCTGACGGCTTCCAGCGAAGCGCGGCATTTCCCGGATTTCGGCAATTTAAGGATTCAGTATAACGGCCCTGTCAAGGCCACTACGCAGGGTGGAGCGCCGGTATATCTCAAGAGATTTTTTATCGATTCGCGCACCGGACAGGCTTATTATTCAACCAGCGGAGCGTCTTTATTAAAGCTTGCGATAGGAGCCATAATAGAAAACCCCGGCGCGCCCTGCGACGGCAGGATTTATGGCAGGACAGAAGCGCTGGATGCCCTTTCGGAAGGGCGCGCCCAGATAGCGGGATATCGTAGTGTTAGTGACGGGACGATAAGGTATGAGAATTTCGGGATAGGGGATATATTAAGGCTTCTGAGGTTGAAATATCAATTCGGCCTGAAGATATCAGACAGTGATTATAATCTTATCAGGAATACTGTTTCAAAGTATAAAGAAGGACAGCTTACCCTGGGTGATGCCGCTACCGATGAAGCGTATGAATACAAGAACAGGATCCTGAGAACGGCCGTTGACCGCAAGAGCGCCGAGGATGAGCTGAGGAGCCTGGGAGTTACAGAGTTTATTGATTCTGAGTACGCGAAGATTCCGCAGGATGTCCGCTTTTCACCCATGAAACCGTTGGAAGACAGATATTACAGCAAAGATAAAATCGTCATAGGTGACCAGGAATATGATAAGAGCCCGAAGGGTATAGCTAAAATTAAATCTGATCTGGCTGGTAAGGTAGATGTGATTAAAATGGATCGGATAAAACCCGGACTGACGCTTCTTGTCAGCTGGCGCATAATGACAGCGCTTTACGCGAAATGCAGGATAGATAAAGATACGGCATATCGGCTCATACCTAATGTTATAGAATGGGCGTTGAATGTTAGAGGAATGGATAAAGTAAGGCAGAATCTGCCACCAGGCCCGATAATGATATGCATGGTGGATAAATCCGAGTCGGTCTTCGAGGATAACGCGCAGAACGGTTTTATAGGCGTCAACAAGGTATTTTTTGAAAGATTGACGCAGTCTCTCTATCTGGATCATATGAGAAAAGCCCTCTTCTTCACCGGCATCAGGCATCAGCTTATGTATGAAGCAGGAGAAAAAGACGAAAAGTCGTTAACAGAGGAAGATGTTAAGGTTTTTGTCCAGCTTCTGGCTAAAACGCTGAGGGATCATGACAACGCATCATTTGAAAGTATGATGCTGGAAAATGGCGGAGCTTTATATTATGAAGCGGAAAAGGTCGTGGATATTCTGCCTATGCTTTGGCAGAAAAGAAGCATGTTTATAGATATGCTGGGCAAGGAGCTTAAGAGTATTCTGGCGGCAGGGCCGGAATATTTTAAGGTAGTGGTACATCGCCATAACATGACCAAAGAAGAGCGCGAGGAAGAGCATAGGCAAGTAATACAAGGAAAGGGCTCTGTGCCCATCCGTGCCATTGTCCTCACTGCCGCTATTAGCGTTGGAGCGCTTCTTGTGCCATTCATGCCGCGCCTATTGACCGGGCTGGGCCATGCGCTTGTAAGTACGGCTAACCAGCTTTCGCTTATTCTGGCATTATCGGCACTGCCGGCAATGCTCGGCATGATCAGGGAAGGTTCTGACTCGATGAGCATCGTATATTTAAAAGGCAGGAGAGCGCCTGTTCCGATTGATGAATATGATAGGGAGCTCTTCTCACAGAGGTGGCATCTGCTGAGGGACGGTATATCGAGATTGGTGTCGATAATAGGGGCAAGGGGTGAATGGGTTCTCGTGGATGTAGTGGACCATATGCCGTGCGAGCACATACAGAAGAGCGCCGTTGAACGATTGGTAAATGAACTCGGCTTCATCCATATGTTGCACGTTAAATATGATGCTGACAAAGATGAAAAAGCGGTTAATGCCTATGTCTATAACCCTCCCGACGTCGGCCATACAGAGCTTGTCGTAGTAGCAAAATACAGGTCTGACGTTGTAGACGAGATGAGAGCTATTATAAGGTCGGCCGCCCCCGGCGCCGATATTGTCTCCGAGTGGAGCGCGCCTTCCGAAGGCATCGGTGTCTTTGTATTCGAGGTAAGCGTGACAAAAGACCGCGCGGCCGTTGCATTGCCTAAAGAGGAACTTGTTAATATACGGCAAGAGCTTGAAAGGGCTGGATATAACAATGTCGACGCCGCCGGCCTTCTCGCGGCCAACAAGAAACTTAGCGGAATGCTTGATAAGATGTCCGAGAAGATAAAACAATCCGTTCCCAGGGAAATATCCATACCGTCGGTTACCGGTTCCGACACGCTTTTCCTGAAGGTGAACCGTATGACGTCCATACTTAACCATAACACGATAATATCGGAAGAGATTATCATGGACAAAGATACAGACAGGCAGAAAGAGGCTAAGAAAGCAAGGCAAGCCGATAAGCTGCGCCTGGCGGTGGAGAATGCTCTTTCAGGAGGAGCCTTCTCTGACAGTATGCAGGCCAAGGTGCGTGATATTGAGAAGGAAGTGCTGGAGAACCTGAGAGGCAACGGAGCAAATGTCCTATATGCGTTCCGTATGATCATGAACAGGTACATCAGGAAGCTTAAGAAAGATGGTAATAATGAAGATGCCTTGACCGCCAGTAGAATACGCGAGATGGTGATCAGAGAAATAGAATCATATGCCTCGTTAGCCACCGATGAGGAGATAGAAGAAGAGATCCGTAGATTTAAGTCAATATATGACTCCGTGCTTACCAGGCTTAAGATGAACAGGGATGCCGCCAGGGATGTAAAAGCCAGGGACAGATGGGATACCGCTATCATGATACTGGAAGAAGAGATAGGAAAGACGAAGACTACCGGTGGTAAGATAATAATGTACAGCGCTGAAGATTTTGTCAGATTCGAAAAAAAGAAAGCGTATGTAGGGATTCTCAAGATAGTAAAGGCATTCGGGGAAGCCGCGCAGAAGGCCTTATCGAAGTACGATCTTATCAACGCCGATACTTCGTTCTCGCCCGACAGAAAGCTGAGAGAGGCGAAGAACCTGGAAGCCGTCGTCGATACGTATTATTTTATGACAGAACTTCTGCGTATGGCGCATAACGCGGGCTATCTCCTGCCGGACAATTTTGCGGTGATCAATGCGGAAAAGCTGCATGCTAAAGAAGCCATCGCTGAAGTGAGGGCTACGTTGGGCGCTGATATGCGCGTCAGGACGCAGGCCTTTATCGACTCGACCGCGACGCAGCTCGATAGCCTTATAGTCGCCGGTGGCAAGACAGCCACGCATATATTCAACGATCTGGCCGATGAGTACATTAAGGCTCACCCCGAAATGGATGCGGCATTAATCAAACATACCAGCGCCCTCTTTACATATCTGATGGAAGGCATGTCCGTACCGTCGTACGCCGCGGAGGAGCAGGAGAACATTCTATATATCACCGATGTAATGGACCAGACGCATTTTGACAGGCTTTTCCGTAAAAATCCGAGGCTCGCGTCGGTTGGAACATTCAGGGTTGGCAACAAGGCATCTCATTGGGTTATCACCGCTAAGGATATGATTATGCCGGAGAGGGATACCGGTATTGTGCTGATCCCCGGCATAACGGAACTTGGCGAGCTGAACGCAGGGGATATGGTAATCATCGATGGCAGAAACAAGCGCCTCATAATCAACCCTGCCGCCAACCAGAAGATAATGGAGCTTTACTTCGGCAGGATGCAGAGAGAGAGCATACTGAGGAAGATATATCGCGCTTTCGCCACCGGAAAGGCGGTAACCAAAGACGGCTATGGTGTCACTATATTTGCGGATGTGCCGCATGCCAGGCCGGACGCGGCGTTGAGCTACAAATTCGGATCCGAAGGTATAGGCCTGATCAGGCTGGAGAACAGATATATGTATAGGGATGAGCCGGTTGCGGGTGAGCTTGCGGTTGAAGCGCGTGAGGTAGCCGATGAGACAATAGAACCTATCACCTACAGACTATTTGATATGGCTAAAGACAAGCTTGTCGATATGATCGCGATAAGGGCAAAAGTGGAAGCGGAGATTAAGGCAAAGGGCGTTATGTATGAAGGAGTATCGTTCTACTTTAAGGAAAACAGCGATGTGGGTAATCGTCTGGCGAAAAGCGAGTTGAAGGATCTTATGATAGCGTATGCCAGGAGCGCTAAAAAGAACATCAGGATATCGGTTCCCAATGTCCAGACCGAAGAAGATGCCCGGGATTTCAAGAGTTTGGTCGAGGAAGTAAGGCATGATGTCGTTGCGGATATGGGCCTGGGCATGACCGTCAAAGATCTCGAAGGGTTGAAGTTTTTCGCCATGATAGAATCACCTGAAGCGTGCATCTCGGTGGAAGCTATACTGAAGACAGGCATTTTCAGCGGTATAAGTTTTGGCACGAATGATCTCTCGGTAAGAAGTTCGCCTATTGCATATGAAAGAGATGATCCGAGACTGGCGCGTGTGTTTCAGGAGCTTCTCCCGCCGTTCCTCAGGAATATAGATCTGGCAATGAAGCAGGTTGACGGGCTTAACAGGGCCTTACCGTCCGACCGGCAGTTCGTAGTGATGGCGTGCGGTGAATGGTCGAATTCTTCCAAATTTGCCGATTATATACTTGGCCTTATGGTAAAATATCCGAATCTCAAGGGCAAGGTAATTCTTGTAGCTTCCAGCTATAGCATAGGCGAACTGAAGGAGCACATAAGAAACGTGTACGCGTCCGAATGCGCCGATTTTATCAATGGCGAAGATGTCGATGCCGCCCTGGAAGCTTTCGGAAAGGATGTCCAGGATAGAATAGATCAGGCCCACGATGTAGGCAACGAGATGATGAGGGATATGATGAGGACTCAGTTGATGACCGGCAGTATGCTGGCTATCTCTCCGATCCTGTTCTTCCTGCCGAATGAAATAGCGGCCATAGTGGCCATATGCGCGATGCTCGGTATGGTAATAGAAGAAGGGCTCTTCGGTATCGGCGCAAAGAAGCTTTCTAAGCGCGGAAGTTTTGTGATCGGCATATCGTCCGAAGGCATTTCGCCCGAAGAGCTTGGTTCGCATGTTGGAATGCTTAAGAGAGTGATAAGGAAAGATCCTGTTCTGGCAAACTTTGCCACGATAGAAGTCTTCGATAACGGCATTACCGGGTTCAATGAAAAGATAAATAATAACGGCAAGCTGGGCGGTATATTTATGGACAGGAGCATGCTTGTTGACGAGACTATCCTCCTTGACGCCATTGCGCAGGTGGATGTAGCGGCTGCCTCCATATTGATAACCAATAGAAGGCGCGATGAGCTTGAGAGAATATTGAAAGAGATTGCCTCTACCATGAAAGAGATTGAGAAATTTGATCTCGATAAGGAAGCCAGGGCGGGAACCGGAAAAGATCGGCGCGGAGAGCTGGAAAAGCATCTCGCCAGGCAGGTAAGTGACGCGAAGATAGCCATAGCGGCCAGAAAAGCCGCCATCGAGAGAGTTTATAATATGCCAGTGCCTTCCGTCAAATCCATCGACGGTAGAGCCCGCGCCATAGTTACGACTGAACAGATGGCTGTTTCCGACATGTTTACGGATGATGAGATGCTGCAGGCCGAAAAAGGCAGCATGGTCAACTGCTTCGTGTATGGCGATGAATTAAAGTCAAAAGACGAGGCGCAGAAGTTCTTAAGGGACGCCGGTTATAAAGGCAATCTTGAGAACATAAAATATATCGATAAGAGAGACCTCTCTTACGCCCAGTTAGTGGATGAGCTGGCCAGGGTTACAGGCGTGAGCAATGAATACGACATAAACATAAGGACCGTCGAAGGAGAGCTCGGCGAGATCACTCCTAAGGGCGCCAGGCTCCTTGAGGTGCAGAAAGTTACTATGAATGGCGTCACTGTACCGGCCGCGCTTGGTTCGTACCAGAGCCTGATTAAGATAGCGATGATGACGCCAGAGGAATTTGACGGCATGATGGCTGATATAGCCGCCGGCAAGATGCCTCCGGGGATTGTCTCCTATGACAATGTAAGGCGCGTATTTAGATATCTGCCGAAAGCGTTGCCGATAGATTATGGCACCGAGCTTGAAACTTACAGGAGAGCGATGCATTTGATACGTTCTGCCGCGTAATTCGTCGCTCGTCGTTCGTTATTCGTCGCTCGTTGAGCGTTGATTGTAAACCTAGGGATGTGCGTGAATGGCGGTTAGAACCTATAAAGACCTAGATATCTGGAAAAAGGGCATAGAGATAGTAAGTCTTGTGTATGAGGTTACAGAGGGCTTTCCCAAAGAAGAAATATATGGCGTAAGCGCTCAAATGAGGAGAAGCGCGGTATCTGTGCCGTCGAATATAGCTGAAGGTTTTGCCAGACAGCATAATCGTGAATATAAGCAGTTTCTGTATATAGCTCTCGGGTCTTGTGCTGAACTGGAAACGCAGATGATAGTTAGCTTTAATCGTAAATATGTTGTGAAGAGAGATTATGAGAACTTATTGGAGCTTATTGACCATGAGTCGAGAATGCTCATGAATATGATTAAGTCAATTGATCGTTCTCTGAAAAGCTACACGTTACGAACGACGATTAACGAACAACGAGTTTATGTAGTGCAAGGGGTGATTACCCCGCTGCCTTCGCTCCATCAAGGGTCCGCCAAGCAACCCTTTTGGGGCGGAGGCAGGCTGCACAATAAAAATTAAGTGTGCTATTGACCTGAAACTTATTATATAGTATACTTGTAATAGTAATAAAAAGGTAGATATTAACAAATAGCACAGCGCAAATGAGACGCTGTGAACACAAAATGATAGATAACCGGAGGTTTCAAATGAACACTCTTAAGAAGATAACATCATTACTTGTAATTATGTGCTTTCTGGCCAACCAGATTGCGTTTGGTTACGATGCCGCTTCTTTTAAGCTGGCTGTGCCCACCAAACTCTCAAACACCGGGTTCCGCAACGCTGCCGATATAGAGGTGGGAATACGCGAAAATTTGAAGGGCATTCAGAACTTAAGCCTTCAGAGCTTGAAGAATCTGGGGGAGAAAGAGATCCTGCGCTATAGTATCTTCAGCCCTAAGGTAAATGGTTCCATAAAGTTCAACGAGGCGGAAGAAGTTGAGATAAAGGGTGACAGCGAATATGCGCTCCGTAAGAACTACTTTGTAAGGGCGACAGTTGACGGGGTCGATTATGCGTGCATGATATCGGCTGGCAAGCCCCAGCAGTATGAAGTTTCCGTTATAAATTATAAGGAGTATGTCGGCGCAAAGGAGCGCGGTACCATTAACGTACTACATGATCTCGTGGATGCCGAGACGAGGGCCATATTAAACAGGTATGTTGAACATGAAGTGTCAACAGATAATAGTGCCGCTATAGACCCGTGGATAGCTTCAAAGATGGCGGCTGGAAAGTATGCGATAAATTCCTTTTACAGCGGTAAGCCAGAGTATGCGATATACAACCACTCTGCGAGAAAGACCTATAGCAATAAGGAATACAATGTTATTATGCGAAGAATCTCAGATTTTCTTAAAGTGGCTGGAGTAAAAGACAGGAATGAAATCATAGCGGAGATGCTCAGGAAGCCTCTTATAATTCTGCCCTCCGATGGCGATAATGACCTGCCCACCATCACGGTAGATGGCAAGACTGTCCGCGTCAGGGCTCATTCCAGTCATTATGCTACCTATGTATTTCTCCCGAAAGCAATGTATGATCATGTTACTCGTGATTTTGCATGGGGCGTTTCTGAGAGGGAGATTATAGAAGCTAGCATTGTCCACGAGATAGGCGCTTCGTGCGGCCTGAATGCCACTTTGATATATAATAAAGTGATAACAAATGCGCTAGATGATGTGTATGACAGATATGTAAGCAGTGGTAGGCCGTCTACTCTCAAGCTTTCGGCAGCAATGAAAGAGAAGATAGAAAATCTTGTGCCGGTTAATCTTACGGCGCTTGAGTTAAGAAACGATTATGCCGCCGGAAAAGTTCCGGAGAAGATGGGTATATTTAAGAGGCTTATGATGCTTCTCATCGCGGCGATCGGCATAAATGTGGCCATGTTGCCGACGAAAGCCAAGGCGCAGGTTAATGTACCTCCGCAACCTACACTCTCCGCGAATGATATAAATCTGCCATCTGGATATCTTATGGTTGTTAAGCCGGATGGCGTCCAGGCGACCGTTACGGACGGCGCATATGTGAGTTATCGTGAATATCCCGCCGCGCTCTCCATAGGTACCGGAACTAATAAGGTTTACCAGGACGGCCGTTTAATGTCGGAAGAGATAAACGGTGTGAGGCATGTTTATGTAGGTTTCTCCGGCGCCGGTACCAACAGCATACAAGCGGTAGTTGATTCGGCGTCAGCCGGTTCGCTCGTACTGGTCAAATCAGGGACTTATACGGAAGATATTGTGCTTAAAGATGGCGTCAGGCTTCTCGGCGGGTTCAATGATGTTGCCAGAGATCTGTCCGGCACTCCCAGTATCGTTAAGGGCACTATAATAGCGGAGAATATCACAAGTCCCTCGGAGATCGATGGTTTCTTTATAAAAGTCGGCCAGGGCACAAAAGGCATAGATATAAGGAATTGTAATGACAACCTTGTGGTATTGAATAACAGGATAGAGAATGACGACACTCTCGATATTACCAGCAGCTATAATGTCGGCATATCTGCCACAAATTCGCAGGCGGTCATATACAATAATTCCATAACGAATTGCTATTGGTTCGGGATATACGCGAAAGGCTCTTCTCTTATAGTGGAAAATAATAAGATCCACGGCACCTATCGCGACGGAGTCCAGGAGTTAAGCGGTAATTCCACATACAGAAATAATTTCTTCTGGGATAATGGGCTTATGACGAACACCGGTTCCCATATGCTGCTTTTTGACAGCGCGCCACTACTTGATAAGAACACTTTTTATGGCAGTGATATGGGCCTATTTCTCTGGGATTCAGATCCGGAAATGACAGACAATATTTTTGAGCGCGTAGCTAATTCCAAATTCAATTCTCCGGGAAGCTCCAACGCAGTTACGGAAAGCGGTACCATAGACGACCCGACCGGGTCTATGCCGTTAGGGATAAATCCGGAAGCAGGAAATTTTAAAGCAACCGGCGCTCCCGGCGTCGGCTATAATCCTGATTCCGTAAGGGAGGATTACAATAAGATTAGTGTTAACGGCCTGACGTTAGAATATATGACGTCTACAGGATCCGCGTCATGGGCCGGCGGCGGTTATACTTATGATGATCCCGCTACTATGGGTGTGGTGGAGACCGCCAATCTGAGCTCATTGCCGACTTTCATCGTCGGTGTTCAGGGAAATCCCGCCAAGGTGAAGATGGAGCTTGCGGATGCTACCACTTCGTCCAGCGTATATCTGGATCAGGTCTCTCAATATAAACGGGGCGTATGGAGCGCGTCGTCCTCGCTATTTACGACCGTTAATAAAGGCGCGATAAGAGCGGTTTCTTTCATAGTGGAAGGCGAGAATAAGACCGGAAGCGTCGGGATACAGACCATGCCCGGCGGCGTTCCCGGTTACAATATCCCGCCGACAGCAGGCCTTACCACCAATGATATAAACCTTGTTACTACGGATATGTATATTAACCCCGCCCCGGCTGGCGCGAGTTCTACGGTTACTAATATAGGCGGCGGTGTAACTAAACTTAGTTTTACTACCGGCACCAATACAGCCGCTTGGGCCGCTGGTGGGTTCACATGGGATAACCTTGGTAACAGCATAGGAGAGAGCATAAACCTGTCCGGCCTGGCCAAT
>JAFGRN010000049.1 GCA_016935115.1 Candidatus Omnitrophota bacterium
CTCCTTTATGAGGTCGTCGACCTGGTTCTTCGTAGGCCTGACCTCTATCGACGGGTCCACGAGCCCCGTGGGCCTTATTATCTGTTCCACCACATTGCCCGCAGACTTTTCCAGTTCATAATCGGCCGGCGTGGCGGAGACGAATATCATGCCCGGCAGAAGCGCTTCGAACTCATCGAATTTTAGGGGCCTGTTGTCCAGCGCCGACGGCAGCCTGAAACCATATTCCACGAGCGTCTCTTTCCTGGCCCTGTCGCCGTTATACATGCCCCTAACCTGCGGGATGGTCACATGGGACTCGTCTATAAATACGAGGAAGTCTTTCGGGAAATAATCTATCAGGCACCACGGCCTCGAATTAGCCGGCCGCCCCGACAGGTGGCGTGAGTAATTCTCTATGCCGCCGCAGTAACCGATCTCGCGCATCATCTCTATATCGTAATGAGTCCTTGACTCCAGCCTCTGCGCTTCTACCAGCTTATTCTGCCGTTTAAGCTCAATGAGCCGGCCGGAGAGCTCGTCCTCTATCGACTTTATCGAGGCGTCTATCCTATCAGGAGTGGTGACAAAGTGCTTCGCGGGATATATAGCGATCTTTTTCATGGCCGCGATGATATTGCCGCTTACGGGATCCACCTCATAAATATGCTCTATCCTGTCCCCGGACTGCTCTATCCTGTACGCTGTTTTCGTGTATGCCGGGAATATTTCTATGGTATCGCCGCGCACCCTGAAGGTCGATCTTTTAAAATCATAATCATTGCGCTCATAATGTATCGATACCAACTTCCTGAGGGCATCATCCCGCGTGACCTCCTCTCCTTCCGCAAAAAATACAAGCATCTCGCCGTATTCGGACGGGGATCCGAGGCCGTATATGCACGACACGCTTGCCACTATGATGACATCGTCGCGTGACATGAGCGAGCTTGTCGCTGAGAGCCTGAGCCTGTCTATGTCGTCGTTGATCGAAGAATCTTTCTCTATATAGATATCGGAATGCGGTATATACGCTTCAGGCTGGTAATAATCGTAGTAGCTGACAAAATACTCGACTGCATTTTCCGGGAAGAACTCTTTGAATTCACTGTATAGCTGCGCTGCGAGAGTCTTATTATGGGATATGATAAGCGCGCTCTTTCCGGATGCCGCGATCACATTGGCCATGGTGAATGTCTTGCCGGATCCGGTCACTCCGATGAGCGTCTGGTACTTGGCTCCCGAACGGTTCCCTTTAAGAAGCTTTTCTATGGCCTGCGGCTGGTCGCCCGCGGGCTTGAAGTTCGATACGAGCTTGAAGCGTGCCATATCAGGTGAAGTCCAGCGAAATATCTATCGCCTTTACGGAATTTGTAAGTTCTCCTATGGAGATCATATCCGGCCCGGCTTTGGCGTATTCTTCTATTCTATCGAGCGTCATCCCTCCCGATGCCTCCAGAAGCGGCTTGGTCTTCGAAAGCTTTCTTATTTCTACGCAGGCGCGTATGCCTTCGGGCCGCATATTATCCAGCATTATTATATCCGGCCTGCCGGCAAGGGCATCGCTGAACTCTTCGAGGGTCGAGACCTCGATCTCGATCACAGTGCCCCTGCGGTTCCCGGCCCGGGCCTCTTCCACCATGCTCTTCAGCGACGGATTATGCGTGGAAGCCGCCTGTGCCCTGCGAAGGTGTATATGATTATCCTTTATCAGGACCTGATCGTATAGCCCGAACCTGTGATTGGCGCCTCCGCCGATGGCCACCGCATATTTCTCCAGGTAACGCAGGAGCGGCAATGTCTTGCGGGTATCCAGGATCTTCACGCCATACGGCTTAACTCTATCCGCGTAAGCCCTCGTCTTTGTGGAGATGCCGCTTAGGAATGAAAGGAAGTTCAGCATGGTGCGTTCCGCGCGTAATATCGACCCTGCCCGCCCTTCCAGGAAAGCAAGCTCCTTGCCCGCGCCTATGGAGGCGCCGTCTGCGCAATTGGGCTTGAAACGCACGCCGGAATCGATCACCGCCATTACCCACTCGGCCACGGTCATTCCGCAAACTACGCAGTCCTCCCTGGCCACGATCACGCCGCCCGCAGACGCCGTACCCTGAATAAGCGGCGCCGTAGTGATATCGCCCCTGCCTATGTCTTCCTTGAGGGCCGCCTTTATTATAGGCAGAGCCCTTGCCTTATCGAGATGCATCTGTTAATCCGAATCTATATCCATGTCGGCATCGCTGTCGACAATATTCGGAAAACCGGTATTACCATCGTATATCTGCCCCGGATTCATTACTCCCACCCTGCTTACAGGCTCTTCAGCGTCTTCAGATTCGGAAACAACCTCATCATAGGCCAATGCCCGCTTTTCAGAAGAGGAAGCTCCTATATTCTCAACAGAACAAGCATTCGCGCATAAAGCGAACAACATCGCCGCTGCCAGTACAACACATCTCATGATAACCTCCTTTTTTATCCCGCAACTTCGCTCATATTTTCCTTCATCTTCTTTATCTGGATCTCCAGTTCCGCGGCGCGCTCTCTCTGCTTCCCTATAACCTCCGCGGGAGCTTTTGACGTAAAATTCTTATCGCCGAGCCGCGACCTCAATCCCTTCATCTCGCCTTCCATCCTCATCAATTCCTTGCCGAGCCGCGCCTTCTCTTTTTCGAAATCGATAAGGCCCTCCAGAGGAAGATAGACATCCGATCTGCCTATGACAGCGGCGGCCGAGCTCTTCGGCTTCGCATGCCTGCCGATCGCGAGATCCAAAAGCCTCGCCAGCCTCTTTATTAGCTCGGAGCTGCCCGAAAAGAGCTTCTCGTCTTTCGGATCATGCGTATTTATTATCGCTCTTATTTCGGCGCGAGGCTCGATATTCCAGGCCGCGCGCATATTCCGCACTGATGCAACGAGCGCTATTACCCGCCCCATATCTTCCTCGTCATCCTTAGATATCATCTCCTTCTGCGCATGCGGCCACGGCTGGACCATTATGGATTCGCCCGCGGTGTCTTTCGGGCGCGGCAGTTTCTGCCATATCTCCTCGGTAATGAACGGCATGAAAGGATGCAGCATGCGGAGCGATTTTTCGAGCACTTTGTACAATATGACCTGCGAGGACTTTTCGCCGATAGTGGATTTCGAGATCTCGATGTACCAGTCGCAGAACTCGTGCCAGAGGAATTCATATACGGCATTGGCCGCCTCGTTAAATTTATATTTGCATATGCATTCCTCTACATATCCCAGCGTCGTATAAAAACGCGAAAGTATCCATCTCTCGGCGAGGGTCAGCTTCATCCCCTTGAAAAATGCGCAGAGATCGACCGATAGCTCTTCCGGCTTCAGGTTCATCATTATGAAACGCGAGGCATTCCATATCTTATTGGCGAAATTCCGGCCAAGCTCGAACTTTGACTCGGAGAGGTAGACATCCTGACCCTGCGCGGTGATCGATATTATGCTGAAACGCAGGGCATCGGTGCCGTACTTCGCGATCATGTCGAGCGGGTCGATGACATTGCCGAGCGACTTCGACATCTTGGTGCCGGTCATATCGCGCACTGTGCCGTGTATATAGACGTCTTTAAAAGGTGTGTCCCCCATAAACTCCAGGCCGGCCATTATCATCCTGGCGACCCAGAAGAATATGATCTCCTGCGCCGTGACGAGGGAATCGGTCGGATAGAAATATTTTAACTCGGGCGTCTCCTTCGGCCATCCGAATGTAGAAAACGGCCACAGCCACGATGAGAACCATGTGTCGAGGACGTCCGGATCCTGCTCCATTTCAGCCGAGCCGCAGGACGGGCATTTTTCGGGTTTCACCCTGGAGACCACGATGCCCTTTTCACCCTGGCATTTTTTGCAATAGTATACCGGGATGCGGTGCCCCCACCATATCTGGCGCGATATGCACCAGTCGCGGATATTCTCCATCCAGTCCAGATAGACCTTGGTCCATCTTGCCGGATAGAATTTTATTTTACCGCTCTTTACCGCTTCTATTGCCGGCTTCGCGAGAGGAGCCATCTTAACGAACCACTGCGGGGAGAGCCTCGGCTCGACCATAGTATGGCACCTGTAGCAATGTCCCACCGCATGCCTGTGTGCTTCCGATTTCACGAATAGGCCTCGCTCCTTCAGGTCCTCAATAATAGCTTCCCTCGCCTCGAAGCGGTCCATGCCTTCATAATCGCCGCCCGACGCATTGATAGTCCCGTCGCCGTTCATCACATTAATCTCTTCAAGAGCGTACTTCCTGCCGAGCTCGAAATCGACCGGATCGTGCGCGGGAGTCACCTTAAGGGCGCCTGTGCCGAATTTCGCGTCAACAAGGCGGTCATATATTACCTTGAGCTCCCTGTCCAATATAGGCAGAAGGAGCGTCTTGCCTTTCAGGGCCTTATACCTCTTATCCTGCGGATTGACAGCTACAGCAACATCACCCAGCATGGTCTCGGGCCGCGTAGTCGCTATTATCACATGTTCGTCCGAACCTTTTACCGGATACTTGATATAGTAGAGCATGCCCTCGACATCCCTGTGCTGTGATTCCTCGTCGGAAAGCGCTGTCTGGCATCGCGGGCACCAGTTTATTATATAGCTGCCTTTGTATATCAAGCCTTTTTTGTACAGCCGCTCAAATACCTCCAGAACCGCGCCCGAGAGCCCTTCATCCATCGTAAAACGCGTTCGCGGCCAGTCACAGGAACAGCCGAGCTTCTTCAACTGCCTTATTATCGTGGAGCCATATTCCTCGCGCCACTTCCAGACTTCCTCGACAAACTTCTCCCTTCCGAGCTCCTGGCGCTTCACACCCTCCTTGGCGAGCCTGCGCTCGACCACGTTCTGGGTGGCTATGCCGGCGTGGTCCGTCCCGGGCATCCACTCCGCCTCGAATCCGCGCATCCTTTTGAACCTGATCAATATGTCCTGGATAGTATTATTCAGGGCATGCCCCATATGAAGGATGCCCGTGATATTCGGAGGGGGAATAACTATGGAATAAGGTTTCTTCGCGGGATCGGGTCTTGCGCTAAAATAGCCATTCTTCTCCCAATCCTGATATATCCTGTCCTCTACTTCCCGGGGATTATACGCTTTCGGCAGTTCCACCATTATGCTTTCGAATTGACATACTTGGAGAGAAGCGCCATGGCCTTCTCATTATCGCTGGTCTGGATAACCATATGAGAACCGCTCACAGACGGCGATGGGGATGTGACGTATAGATATTTTATATCGATACCGGCCTTCCCGAGTTCCGTGGTAACTACCTTAAGAGCGCCGGGCTTATTCTCCAGCTCCACCACCACGACTTCGGTTTCTTTGACCGATTTGTATTTTTTCTTCTTGAGCTCGCCCAGTATGGCAAGGTTTGCGTTCGTGACTATCATTAACTTCGCTGTGTTTCCCGATTCATAGCCGAGAGCAGACTCTATATTTATGCCCTGGTTCGCCAGCATCTGGGCTATATCCGCGAGCAGTCCCACCTTATTGCCGGTGGTTATTACAAGCTCCTCTCCTATCGATACGCTCTTTATCATAATTTACCCTATCTGTTATTTTTTACTGTCTTTCAGGAGTTTATACTCTACCGAATCGACGAGCGCCTGCCACGACGCGTCGATTATGTTCTCCGATACTCCCATTGTCCACCAGGAATCGCTCTTATCCTGCGTCTGGATGAGGACCCGCACTCTCGCCGCCGTGCCCTCTTTTTCGTCCAGTACCCGCACCTTATAATCGATAAGATGCATCTCCGCTATCCTGGGATAGAATTTTTTGAGCGCTTTCCTGAGCGCGGTGTCCAGCGCGTTCACCGGCCCGTCACCGAGGGATGCCGTATGCTCAACTTCTTTGCCGACCTTCAGCTTGATAGTCGCTTCCGTGGAGATCTTGCCGCCGCGACGCTTCTCGATTATGACCCTGAAGTCCTCCAGCTCGAAAAAATCCTTGAACTTCTTCATGATACGCTTGATCAGGAGCTCCAGGGACCCTTCCGCCGATTCAAAATGGTACCCTTTATGCTCCATCTCCTGCAATGTCTTCAATATAGTCTTCGACTTTTCGGTATCCTTCTCCAGTCCGATCTTCATGTCCTGGGCCTTCTTCAATATGGTAGATTTACCGGAGAGTTCCGAGATGAGAAGGCGGCGGCGATTGCCCACGAGCGCGGGGTCGATGTGTTCATAGGTCCGGGGATTCTTTAATATCGCGTTTATGTGCACGCCCGCTTTGTGCGCGAAGGCGCTGTTTCCTACGAAGGGTTCATTATCCTCCATCTTCATGTTACAGATCTCCGCTATGTATCTCGCGGCCTCCGCCAGTTCCTTCAGCTGGATATCCGATACACAGTCCAGCCCGAGCTTGAGCTTCAGTGTCGCGATGATCGGGATGAGATTCGCGTTGCCGCAGCGCTCGCCGTATCCGTTGATCGTACCGTGGACCTGGACGCATCCGGCCTGTACCGCGGCTACGGAATTGGCCACCGCCATGCCGCAGTCATTGTGCGAATGTATCCCGAGTGGAATGGAGACAGCCGCCTTAACTTCCTCCACGACTTCGAATATCCTGCTGGTAATCGTGCCGCCGTTCGTATCGCAGAGTATTATCCTCGACGCGCCCGCTTTTACCGCGGCGCCCAGGCATTTCAGCGCGTACTCCTTGTTATCCTCGTATCCGTCGAAGAAATGCTCCGCGTCGAAAAAGACCGTCTTCCCCCTGGATTTCAGGTATCTCACCGAGTCCTCGATCATCCGGATATTTTCGCTGAGATCGCATTTTATGACATCCTTCACATGCAGGTCCCATGACTTGCCGAATATCGTGATCACGCCTGTGCCGGATTTAAGCAGTCCTTTCAGGACCTTGTCCTTCGAAGCCGCCGTGCCCGCATGGGCGGTGCTTCCGAAAGCGACCAGCTTCGCGTTCCTCATCTTAAGCGACTTCGCCCTCGCAAAAAACTCCGCGTCCTTCGGATTTGCTCCGGGCCATCCGCCCTCGATATAATGCACCCCTAGCTCGTCGAGCTTTTCGCAGATCTTCAGCTTGTCGGCGACCGAGAAGGATATTCCCTCGGACTGCGCGCCGTCCCTGAGCGTAGTGTCGTAAAGCTCCACTCTATTCTTCATGATTTCCTCTTTTTGCCGAGGCCGAACTTCGCATGGATCGCCCTCACGGCGTCCTGCCCGCGCTTCTTATCGACTACGGCGGATATTTTGATCTCGCTCGTCGATATCATCTCTATATTTATGCCGTTATCGGCGAGCGCTTCGAACATATTTGCGGCAACTCCCGAATGGCTCTTCATGCCTATGCCCACGATCGAGACCTTGGCGATGTCCTTATCGAATGTTATCTCCCCGGCACCTATTTTCGACGAGATCCCTTTGGCCACCTTTATGGTCTTGCCCAGGTCGCCAGCGAGCACAGTAAATGAAACGTCCGTGGCGCCGGTGCGGGATACGTTCTGGACGATCATATCGACATTTATGCCCTGCCTGGCTATCTCCCTGAATATCTTGGCCGCGATCCCCGGCTTGTCGGGAACATCGCAGATAGTGACCTTCGCTTCGTCCTTATTCATGGCAACTCCGGAAACTACAATATCTTCCATCGCCCTTACCTCCCTGGAAATGATCGTGCCCTGCCTGTTTGAGAAACTGGACCTCACATGTATCGGGACGGCGAACTTCATCGCGAATTCGATGGAGCGGGGCTGAAGCACCTGCGCTCCGAGCGACGCAAGCTCGAACATCTCTTCATAGCTTATCTTGTCTATCTTCCGCGCATCTTTCACTATCCTGGGATCCGCGGTAAATACGCCCTCGACATCGGTATTCATCTCGCATGCCCTGGCCTTAAGGACTTTCGCGAGAGCCACCGCCGTCAGGTTGGATCCGCCCCTGCCGAGCGTGGTTATGTCCTGGTTGACATTGACGCCCTGGAAGCCGGCCACTATGACGATCCTCTTCTTCCTCAGCTCTTCCTCGATGCGCCTGGCATTGATGTCTATTATGCGGGCCCTGGTAAAAGCATTGTCGGTAATTATGCCAACCTGCGCGCCCGTGAATGATATGGCATCTTCGCCTAGCTCATGTATGGCCATGGCCAGTAGGGCGCATGAAACCTGCTCTCCGGTAGAGATAAGCATATCGAGTTCGCGCTCCGCTGGATCATTAGTTATCGTAAGCGCCAATTCTATGAGATTATCGGTAGTGTCACCCAGAGCCGAAACTACCACAACGACATCTTTTCCGCCACGCCTCGCCTTCACGACTCTCCTGGCGACATTCTGTATCCGGCTTACATCGGCCACACTGGTGCCGCCGTACTTCTGGACAATGATATCCCTAGCCATGTTTTTCCATCAGCTTTCCCGTAAGTGCCGCGCCGGAAGCGAACCTGATCCCGCTCGCCGCGGCATTAGCTTCATTATAGGTATCGAAAGACCCCTTTTCTATGTCTTTCCCCGCCATCGCGAACGGCGCAGGATCCGCGGTATGGGTCTTGAGCGATACCGGAGTAGCATGGTCCGCCAGCACCATCACGCGGTAATCACCCGCTGTCTTAAGATATTTCCAGACCGTCCCGACAACATGTTTGTCAAAATTCTCTATCGCCTTTATCTTCTCTCTCAGGTCTCCGTTATGTCCTGCCTCATCCGGAGACTCCACATGGACAAAAACGAAGTCTTTCTTCTTGAGGCATTCGACCGCGTATTCGCCTTTGCCCTGGTAATTAGTATCGTAGTAACCTGTCGCTCCGGGCACGCTTACTACCTCGAGCCCAACAAGCCTGCCGATACCATTGATCAGATCGACTGCCGATATGACCGAACCCTCGATATTGAAGAGCCCTTTGAATGCCGGCATATTGGGATTGGTCCCCTGCCCCCAGAGCCAGATCATGTTGGCCGGGTTCTCCTTAAGATCAACGCGGACTTTGTTTATCTCGTTCTTTTCGAGTATGCCGCGCGAATCTTCCATCAATCTTTGTAAGAGCTCCGCGCCTCTTCCGGCGGGCATATGCTTCGATATTGACCCTCCGCTGATATCATGCGGGGGAAAACATGAAACCTTCATCAGGTCGGCCAGTTCGGCCTGCGCCTTCGCCTTGATTATCACGAGGTTGCGGTAACTTTTTCCATGGTAGAATCTGACTTTATCCGAGCCTAGTTTTTCGTTGAGAAACTTCATTATGTTAGCCGATTCCCGCTCTGATATATGGCCGGCGCTGTAATCGGCGAGAATATCATTATTGGCGGTGATAAGATTGCACCTGAAGGCAATCTCATTTTCAGCGAGCTCTATACCGAGATTTGCCGCTTCGAGAGGCCCCCTGCCGGTGTAGTACTCTTTAGGGTCATATCCCATGATCGAGAGGTTAGCGATATCACTGGCAGGTTTCATGCCCGACGGTACGGTGCTCACCAGCCCCACAATGCCGTGTCCCGCTATATCATTTATATTCGGTATCTTGGCTACATCGAGCGGTGTTTTGCCCCCGAGAGATTCCATAGGATAGTCACTCATCCCGTCGCCTACCAGAATGGCGTACTTCACAATCCTATCTCCTTAAGAATAAGCTCCACTTTTGACTCCAGCACGATCGGCTTATCAACAGACACTATGGCCCTGTCCGGATCCTTCAGGCCGTGGCCTGTCAATGTACATACGATCCTGCATTTTGCTCCTTTGAAATATCCTTTCTTCGCGATCTTCAATATTCCCGCGACACTTGCCGCGCTCGCGGGTTCCACGAAGACGCCTTCCTTGCGGGCAAGAAGCTTATAAGCCGCAAGTATCTCTTCATCTGATACCATATCGATCATCCCGTCGGATTCATCCCTGGCCGCCTCTGCCCTCTTCCAACTCGCGGGGTTTCCGATCTTTATGGCGGTAGCGATGGTGCGGGGATCTTTGACCGGATGGCCGAGGACTATCGGTGCCGCGCCCTCCGCCTGGAAGCCGAGCATTTTCGGAAGCCGGGAACTCGCGAGAGCCTGCTTGTATTCCCTATAGCCCTTCCAGTAAGCGGTGATGTTTCCGGCATTTCCTACCGGTATGGCGTGAAAATCCGGAGCATCGCCGAGAGCTTCGCATATCTCGAACGACGCGGTCTTCTGCCCTTCTATCCTGTATGGGTTGAGCGAATTAACGAGCGTTATCGGATGTTTTCCTGTTATATCCTTTACAAGCTCCAGCGCCTCATCGAAATTTCCCTTTATAGCGATGACCTTGGCCCCGTGTATGAGCGCCTGCGAAAGCTTGCCCAGGGCGATATTGCCCTCAGGGATCAATACGACGCAGGTCAGACCCGCCCGCGCAGAGTATGCCGCGGCGGAAGCCGAAGTATTGCCGGTCGATGCGCACATGACGACCTTCGAACCCTCCTCGAGGGCCTTCGATATGGCC
>JAFGRN010000050.1 GCA_016935115.1 Candidatus Omnitrophota bacterium
CATTGCGGGCTTCTTCGGCTATGCGCGCCTCCTTCGCCTTTCGGGCCTCTTCGGCCTTACGAGCTTTTTCGGCCTTCAGGGCCTCTTCTTCAGCGGCGGCACGGGCGGCTTCTTCAGCCTTTCTCTCTTTCGCGGCGGCTCTCTTAGCCTTTAAGGCCTCGGCTTTCGCCCTGGACTCTTTTTCATCCTTTATCTGCGCGAAAACATTCGCGGCTTCGGCTTCCGCCGAAAGCATCCTGCCAAAACCGCTCACAAGAATTTCTATATCATCCAAATCTTCCGAAGAAGAGAGGTCTTTCAGGCGCGATACGATCCGTCCATCAGTATATTTCTTCTGTGGCACTTCCGGATAAATAGCGTGATGCACAGTTCTTAAATAGCGCATGATCTCAGGGCTTGCGATAATACGCCTGCGAATATCGCCCCTGGTCAGCTTCGTCAATCCTTTCATGTTAACCAGGATCTCATCATCAAGCTTGTTCGTTATGCCTATATCAAAGTGGTCAAGCTCATGGGGTATCGACTGTAGAATAAGGTGGCTTCTTCTCTTGGGCTGAAGCTCTTTCAGATTTACCCTAATGGCGACGCGGCCATTAGCCCTTTTCTCGATTACCGCTGACCTAGGAAGGTCACCTACAACCTCTATGGTAAGGCCCCCTTTTATTCTCGCAAGTTTTCCGGCAACTGATTTATTCTCAGCAATATAAAGGTTAACCGCTTCCATAACGGCATCCTGCCAATCCTGGTGTTCCTTCCATACCCGAACATAACCCTTGTCGGCCTTTATAGCTTCTATCGTTCCATTCTTAGTAACTTGCGCGCTGCCCTTGGCGAGCACCACCGGCGGACCTTTTACTTTCTCCTTAACCGGCATCTTTGCGCCGCGCGGGACGGCCGCTTTAGCGATCTCCGCATTAAGGGAATCCCTTAATACAACAACGGCCGCATTAATGGTATTTCTCGCTTCATTTGTAGTAAGATTAAACTTTTTACTGAATTCACTAAATTCCTTATCCCCCATCTCAACCAACCAATCGCGCGCATATACCCTCTTCACATACTTGGCAGCAAGCCTCGTCATTCTCTCGGGAGTAACCTGCCCTTTCGCGGCAAGCGCTTCATATTCATTGATCATGTTTATGAAATTAGCGCTGTTAATAGCGAAGGTATCTTTGAGAAATTGAAGGTATGCGGATCTCTCTTCCGCGGAAACTTTATCATAAAGGTACTTTATTATTTCGGTCGTTACAAAAACTTCTTCATAAAACTCTTCTTCATTGGAAGGAATAGCTCCGCGGGCACGCGACGCTTTCAACATCTCATGTAATCTTTCGTGATAGATAGATATGGCGGCCGCCAGGGTATTTCCGAGGGCCACATCTGAAATATCTATACCGCCTCGCCTGAATGCGGCAAGTTCTTTCATATTGCGCCATATTTTTATTTTACTGGTCTCAATGTCGCTGATGGCATCCCTCATGCCGGCTTTGAGGCTGAGCACGGCATCAGATAACACGCCGTTCTGTTCATCGGTAAGCTTCTTAACTCTCACCTCTTTTAGCCCGGTCAGCCTCAATTTTATAAACTCAGCGTTCTTCTTGATGTCGCGGCCTTTTACGGCAACCCACAGATATGCCCCGTAACCCACCAGCGCCAGGATCGCCACCTGCCACCATGCTAAACCACCGCTCTTGCTGTGTTTACCGGTAACTGGATCAACGCGTAACTCGGTAGGGCCAATATCATATACACTTACCGAATTGTCGCCGGTTCTCGAAATCGTAAAGGTCCCTTCTGATGTCCCTAATGGTTTTTTGAATCCTTCATCGAGCTTGTTTCTCTCCACGGCGGAAGATAAGTATCTATGAATACGATCGCTGCATATTGGAGTAATAACCATATCATGCCCATTGCCGAGCTCGGCCCTGGCGCGCTTGATAAGCTCGGCAATTATAGCGGTGTCATCCATATCGGAAAGGTCGGGATAGACCCATGCATCCACATAAGATATCCTTACGATGTAGGATTTTCCGTTGGTGGTTACAAATAACGCTATCTCTCTATTGCCTATTATATCCACCGGTGCCATATTGGTATTTGAAAGATCGTGGACTACCACGGGCTTCGCGGCTCGTTCTTTCTCAAGCTTTTCTATGGCATTAAATATCCTGACTGTATGAGAAAGCCCGGCTTCTTCGGGCACTATGGGCCTGGCAGTGTTCTCGGCCGATATTTTATTGCCAGCGTAGATCGCGGTAAAAACCAATATTGCTCCTGCAAATATAAATGGCAGAACATTCGCCTTCACAAAACCGCCAGCATCTCTGGCCCTTGATCTTACGGCAACGGTTATTGCCGGCATTCTGGGCGCTAAAAAGATGGTATAGATCAGGTGTAAAGAGGCAAGAAGTATTGCGGCGGTACCTACCAGCAGGGGCAGATAACCCAGCTCGGCGGCGATTCGCGCGATTATGGCAAATGAGGCAGGTGCCATCTGGAGCCTTCCCCTTAACGCTCTTTCACGCTCGCTTCTCAAGCGCTCTAATTCTTTTATCTGTTCGCTTACGGCCTCGGGAGCTTTTAATCCTTTAAGTTTCCCCAGATCCATCTCGCCGTTTTCCGATACGGCTGAAAGCAGTTCGTCCTGCGTGAATTTGCCCATCGCCACACTATTCATAATATCGAGTTTGGCGGTTACGGTGTCCCCGCTCTTAATGATGCTGGACATCTCGGCTTTTATATCGCTATCCGGAGAGCTATCGTTGATAATGTTCAGATTTTTTACTATATTGCTTATCTCATCCCGCACTCCTTCTATCAGCGGTTTCCAGGCCCTCTGCGCTGCCAGAACCCTGTCCTCGCCCGCGACCGCTAGTATCTCTACTATATCCTTGCTGTCCGGCGATACTCCGAGCATCTGATCATAGCCTTTGACAATAGCAAAAGGCTGCTCATTGGCATAGCCTGCCGTAGCAAGATATTGTATGGATAGATCGGAAATATTCTCCAGGAATTTTTCAAGATCTTCGGATTGTTTCAATAGCTTAATAAAATCATCCCTGTTAGCGGCCGCTACCATGTTCCTCATGACTCTTTCATTCACGGCGGCAAGGGATATAGGCAGGATTTTATTGGTCACAAGATGCTTGATCATCGCTGTATACACCCTATGGGCATAGTATTCCATATCCCTCAGGACCCTTCTGTTTATATCTTTATCTTCCGTAAGCTCTTTTCTATACTTCACATATCTAGCGGCATCGCCGGTTTCTGTGCGTTCGGTTACCACAGGCCCGCCGACTTCCGTTATGTACTTTATTATGCTTTTTGTATATGACGCTATATCAACATTTTTGGAAATATCTATATTCAGGGCATCCAGTATCGCCGCAAGGCGCGGATGCGCGGACCTTTGTCCGTTATGTATCTTAAAGAAAGCTATCAGCCTGAGCACGGTGAGAAGGGTCGTCATAACTTCCTCTTCAGCTCCGCGGTTCACGCTCCTGCCGAACCTCTGGAACTCCTGCCTCAAGACGATATGATAACCTTCATGCGGTATATCAAATTCACGGACATCCACTTTCAGGTGGCCGTCCTTATCAATGGCCCTCCTGTCCACCAGGAGATACCATTCACCCTGCTTCTTAAAGTAGATCTTCGCAAATTTATCCATGCCGTCTACAATGCGGATATTGCCATGCAGCGCTTTAGCCGCTACAGGCGGCAAAGCGGATTCGGCTTCTTTTATCGCTGTTTCTTCCGCTTTAGTAGCTTCCTGCGGCAAGGTGTCCCTTTCGGCATCGGCTCTCTTTATAAGTTCAGCTTCCGTAAGGAACCGGCCTGTTGTGGTAATCCCCATCTTATCCCTGATATCCTGAACATGCCTGCCGCTCACTATCATCATACCGGCAACTGTGCTGACCCCATCCGCGTTTGCAAGCGCTTCCTTTTCCCTGGCTTCCACTATATATATATCAGGGATCAACTCGCCGCCTACCACCTCAGAGACTTCCGGCTCTTCGGCAGTGGCAACGGGCTTTTCCGCTATAACTACCGGCTTTTCCGGAATAGCCTCCGCAATGGGCTTTTCAGCGAGCTTCGCCTGCAATGCGACAGTTATGGACTGTTCCAGCGCTTTCCTATCCTCCGATGACACATTCTGCAGTCCTTTTGCCTTAAACTGTCTATTCAGGAGGTCTCCTATATCATCCACCGATCTGGCCGACCCGACAATGGCTGCTTTTATATTGGCTTCCGCATCCGCATCGAGCTTTACGCGCATATCTTTATCGGCTTCGAGCCTGCCGAGCCTGTCATAGATGTCCTGAAGCTCCGCGGCGCTAATTTCTTTAGCTCCTGCCTGCGCCGACAGAGATCTCTCAAAGACTTTTATCTCCACGGCTGAGGCGGAATGGCTCGTTATGGCGCCGTCTTTCTCCCTCTCTACCGTTATGTAAGCGTCATTCAATTTCATCACCGCCGCGGAGGCGCTAAGCCTGACACCTTTTATGGCCTCTACCAGCCTCCCAAAATCCTTGGGCGAGAGGCTATTCGGCAGCATCGATGTAACCGCTATCTGCGTATCGCCCGCAGGGATTGCTTCGTCGGCTGGAGTTAGGCCGTAGCCTTCTCGCAATGACGGCGTAGAAGATTCATCCGCGGGTTTTACACCATCATTGCGAGGCAGCGAAGCCACACTCTCGTCATTGCGAGGCAGCGAAGCTGCCGAAGCAATCTCTCCCTCCCCCCGTATATATCCCTGAGATACAAGCTCCTCATACTTATCCTTATAGCTCTGTATCCACAGCTTCTTCACACTTTCCAAATCCTTCCTGTCCATAACCGCCTGGGCCAGGCTTGTGATCACGATATCCTGGATAAAGAGCTCTACCTTTTTCGGGTCCGCGATACCGGCGTTGAAATAATTGTCAGTGGCTATCTTGTATTTGCCGGATGCCAGGAGGTTATCATAATCATCTTTCTGATTGGTAAGGATCGCCACATAGGGCCTTTCACCCTTGGAAGCGTCGAACTTCGGAAGTATCACTATGTAGGATGTGCGGTTCTGTCTCAGGAGTTCGGTAATGCCCTGGGAGTGATAACCGCCGGTAATAAGGGCGGCTACATTCTGCCCTTTTTCTTTCATGCGCTCGATGGTATTGGCCAGTATCGTATGATTTCTTTTCTCGGCGGTCCTGTAAAAAGAGAGGGCCATGGGAACGTCATTGAATATTTTTCCGAGATCATAGCCGCCGCTTAAAACCACGCCATATTTTAGCGAGGCGTCTTTTATATAAGAAGCCGTAAACGCAGCATTACAGTTTTCTATGTGTGTCGAGAGGTAGGCGAAGTCGGCGTTTGTGAGCTTCATCTCAAAGAGATCCTTCAGGAACTCCGCGCACTTCGATATTTCGTAGAGCTTCTTTTGATCTTCCCCGGTGAAGATCTTCTCCATTATCTGGTCTTCAAAAGCCCTTACTTCTTCGAATATCGCGGTCAGGTCTATGGATTCATAGAGGGTAATGTATTCAGTGTAGGTTATAAGGTTCTTGTAATTCGACGCGTCTATATCCGCCTTTTCGGCCTTATCCTGCAGGAAGATATAATACTCGCCCTGCGATATCTTGCCGGTCTTGAATAAAAGCGACTTCAACACGATCTCTTCGAGATTCTGCTTGGAGACCTGCTTCGAAAGCGTATCGATAAGGGCATCGCGCTCCTTATTGGCCTTGTCGAAGCTTATGCCCTTCTCCAGTTTAAGGGCCTCTACCAGTTTTGTAAGATTTTCATACCTGCGGTAATCTGAATGTGTCTTATCGGCAAGCTCCTTCACCAGGCTCCAGCGCTGGGTAAATGTAAGTTTGCCGTCTTTATGGAGAACTGAATTGGCAGTCAGATCTTTCATATCCTGGGAGTAGATCTTATCCTGCAGAGTTTTAAGCGCGGCCAGGAGATTTTTGATATCCGGGGCTATGGCGGCACCGGCCTCGTGTATTGCCCTGAACTGGTCGGCGTTTTCAAGATAAAGTGATTTGTCTTCAATACCATAGACGGCTATCTGCTTGCCTGAAGTTATGGCAAAAAACTCGCCTGCTGACAACTTGCCGGCAGCCATGAAATGCTTTGCCGTGTCTTTTTTAATATTATCGTCCGGGAATGTGCTCAGTATGGACGTATCCACGTAGCCTGAAGAACCCTCTATAGCTATAAGCTTGAGATCGTAATTAGTGGCTAATGAATCAAGGACGGAGGCTATCGACTCCTGGGCGCCTAAAGACGCGTGGGCATCCTGGATGTTTATGATTGTGCGGTCGCCGGGGGCTGTATAGACTTCTTTTGTTACTGCGACGTCTTTCGGGACATTGATGGGGCTGGCTACATTAACCGGAGGCTTAAAAGAAAAACTCCCGTTCTGTCCTTTGGACCAAACAGGAGCTCCATCTTGCGCCCAGACCAGATCCTGATTTATGAAAGTAACGACAAGGATGAGAGCAACTATGCGGATCCACTTCTTGTTTCGAGGACTCTGCCAGTCCATGATCAGGGATTTCGATCCCATCTCATCTCTGGTACTATCGACGGTATCTCCAATGCGCCAAGCATTCATATTGTGATTACCCCTTATTTATTCACTATTATAATATACTACTTTAATAACGCAGACACACCACGACCTATAGTGGCTTGTAAACTCAGTCATTTTCCAAGCTGGCTTTCTATTCATATTTACGTATGTAGTATATCACATACGCTAACTTTGTCAAGTCTTAATATCTGACTATTTTCACTCCTAATCTTTTCATAAGTATATGCGGCACAATGAATAAAACTTATTTAAACTTGGTGCTAAAAATCGATCAATTTCAATTTGCATGATTTGCGCAATTTTCACACCATCAACTGTCAACTGTCAACCGTCAACTAATTACACCGACACCGATATCTTCCTCACCATCTTGAAGAACTCTCCGAGAGCCTCTGTCACACTCTTTATCATCGCTACGAATCCGAATGCTCCCGTATTCCTGATATTGTTAAGCTTAACAACTGTAGGATCATTCTTATCATTCTCATCCCATCCCATTGTAACAAGTGCGCCTTTTGTAACTATAGATACGAGCAGGTTACCGAAGTTCACCGAACCTTTGGCCACGGTATCAGCACCTGTAGCTCTGCTATTAAGGAATGCATATGCCATTACGCCTTTCTTATCGGCGCGAGCAGCGTCTCTGGCTATGAGATCTACTTCATTATTACCAGTATCCTCGAGGAATACGCCTATGTAGCTTACCTCTTGATTTATCTCACTCTTGATACTCTCCGTAAGACTGCCTGTATTCTTATCCAGGAGGACTATGGTAGCGCCCTTTAGGTCATCGTCATCGCCTGTTCTCTTCTCGAGGGCGTCTTGCTCCGACAAAGTTCTGGCGAGGATTACAACCCTTACTATATTGGCATTCTCTTCACTGGAAACAGCCTGGTCGAGCGTGGCCTTGAAAGTGGCGTCTTTTATGGCGCCCTTACCATCGGAGCCTTCTATAATACCTTTAGCGTCATAGGCGAGGACCACTTTACCTGTAATATTGGAGCTCTGGCGCAGGAGCTTATGCAGGGCATTGAACATATCCTCAGGCTTAGAGCCTGAATCAAGCTTAGATATGATATCAAGGCCGCTTTCCTCGGCTTTCCGTGCCGGAAGAAGCATGCTTGTGGGGCTTACCGCCGGAACCATTATAGGCTGGGTCACAGGAGGAACCCTGTCACGCAATAATTCTCCTATCTTTTCTGCCGGTATGGCGGCGCCTGGCGCGGCTTCTTTGGTAAAGATGGAATATGTATATGTTACTACCGATACACCCTTATCTCTGGCTATATTGATAGACTCGGTGAACCTGGCCGCTTTCGGCAGTCTCGCGAGAGCCTCAGCCTGGCTCTTAGGCAGAGCCTTCAGGGGCTCATTCTTCACAAGGATAACTGGAATGGCGTCTGGACCCTGTAATATAAGGAGATATCTGGTATTTTTGCCGAATTTGCCGCGATCGAGGTTCTTCTGATCTATGGCAAATTGTCTCACATCCGTAGCGACATCAGGATGGGTGTGGCCCCTCAATATCACATTATCAAAGTCTGACACAAGTTCTGTACAGTTCATATTCTTAAGCTTATTATTATCGCCAAAGCTTATACCCGCCTTGTGGGATAATTTTACCTTGCCGTCGGCCATAAGAGCGAAGGATGTCTCGTAAGAGGAGACACCTTTCAATTTGCTCCCGTCCCTCTCCGTAAGTTCAGCCATGGTGCTCCTGCCGTTTCCAACAAGCTTCAGGTCTTCGCCGTCAAGATTCTTTATCTCCAGCATCATGCCCTTTCTCGGAACGCCTTTAATGCCTTTCATGACAGCGTCGGATATCTTATCGATACCGGCTTTTATATTCTTATCCGAAATATTAATTCCTGTCCTGGGGTCGCGCGCGACTTCGGTTAGGACATCTATCACTTTGTAACCTTCTGGCAGTTCCGACATATAAGACTCGGCAGGGATTTCTGATTCTTTAGCCCTGGATGGGACGATCTGGACGATCCCCAGGAAGCCCAGGAAGGCTCCTATGACGCTCGTAGCCGCCATAGGAAGCATATCCATAATCATCATCTGCGCCACAGGCATAACAGCTATCATTAGCATGGCCGCCTTAGCAATAGGGGTGGCCTCTCTCCATGCCCTGACTACAAACTCGCCCGGATGCCTTATGCCGCGGCCTATCTTCTCCATAATTTCAGCAAAGGTAATTATGCCGGCGGCCTTAGCGGCGGATTCAGCCTCTTTAAGGGCCTCGGCAAATCTGGTCTTTCTTAAGGCGCTCAGCTGCCTGGCGCGTTCTCTCATAGCGGACTTAATCATCGCCTGTATCTCACCTGTCATTTCGGGATTGGTATTGAGGCGCGCGGCGGTCCTTAAATTACTTATCTTTGTCATGGTATCCGGAGCGCGGGCATTTATAATCTGCTGGACAAGCGCGGCCCTGAATTCATCGAAAGCTTTCGAGCGCATTCCGAGCGCTCCGCCAGAATGGACAAGATTATCTATAATATCGATCATCGCCACGGCATCATCAGTATCAACGAATACGCCTCCCAATTGCATCGATTCGAGCGCCTCGAGCGCTTTCGCGGAAGCGGCTTTCTTTATATATTCGACACGGCTCTCAAGGCCGGCATCATGCTTCAGGGCTGTCTTTGCGGCGAACGCGGCGTCTTCGAATCTTCCGGCGGAGAGATCCTCTCCTGCAAGGCCGAGCCACTGACTGGCGATTCCGGCATTTACCTTTGCCTTAAGCTGTGCGGCGGTTATTACCTCGCCGGTATCCAGGGTCACTGTTACCTCTCTGGAGCGGCTTGCGGCCTCGGCAAGCCTAACATTCATGAGAGCATCATAATACCTTCCTTCACTAAAATCCTCCAAGGCAACAGCCAGGACCTCTTTGGCAAATTCCTTATTCTCGGCATAACGGGCCCTGGCAGCCGCGAGCGCTTCAGCTTGTGCCGCGCGGTCCGCGGCCATATCCTGCGCCATACCTTCCGAAACCCAGCCATTGTACTCTTTCATAAGATCGGTATTGCGCGCAAGGCCCGCGTCCATCTTCACAGCTTCTTCGAAAGCGGCCGCCGCATTCAAATAATCCTCTTTACCCGCGGCTTCCCTGGCCATCTCAAGCCACTGGCCTTTCTCCTGAGACCTGGCCTGCCTCGTCCATGTATTCATAAGGTCTATAAGCGTAGTATCGGCAAGGGCGCCCCTATCGAGAGTGATAGCTTCTCTTAAAGATTTAACGGCGGAATCATAGTCTTTCTCTCCGGCGTAACCTTTGGCGAGGTCTATCCAATCAAGCGCCGTAATATGGTTATCTCTCACTTCCAGGGCTTTCTTAATGTCATACTTCATCATTGCAGCGATGTCGCTGAAGGCCTTGTCAAACGCGGCCTTACGCTCAGAGGAGAGATTTCTCACGGCCGCGACACTCATGGCAGTTCCGGGCGAGGCCGACCTCAGCGCGATAGCAGTCATGTCGGCAATACCCAGATACTGCGACTTCTTAAGGTCAAGCGCCGCGGTTATTTCTGCCGCAAGCGCGGCGGCGTCCGAGAGCTTCGCGTTGCCTTTCGCGGCTTCCTTAACATAATTGACTATGGCTAACCTGTCGCCTTTCTCCATCGCCTCAAATACGCTTCGAGCGTGTAATACCGATGTCGAACCGGCGAGCTCGTCGGAGATCTGCCTTAAGTTGCCAGTAATCGCATAGGCCTTTGTCATCGGTACTGATAGGGCGCGCCTGTTGGCAGCGGCATCATCGATGAAACTTGGCGCCAGGCGGCCGGCGACTGTAGGATCGGCCAGCAAATACAGGTCAATAAATTCATCCGAAAATTCATAGGCCTCCTTTATCACAGTCCTGCCGTCCTTCTCCCTCTTTCCCATATCTATTCCGTCTGCTGAAATGAAGGTTATTGGCTTACCGTCATTATCTCTCCTTACCATATCTATATTGTTTGCCCTGGCGGCTTTCATGAGATCGAACATGGCAACCGTACCGGCGACGGGCTTATTGTCTTTGATCTCTCTCGAAGCCTTACCAAGGGCAGAGAGCCTGGCAACCGTTAAGGACTCAGGCGCTGAAGCGCCTCTATCCATGAGATCCGCCAGCCCCGGCTCGACCTGCAGTCTCGCGGTGGCCTGGTCGGTCTTCCTAACACCCCTTACGGCCTCATCCACATCCTTCGAATCGATATTAAGGAGAGCATAGACCTGACGTTCGCTCATCATGTGGCGAGCGGCAAAACCCGCTATGTCGGAGATATAAATGTCATTCTTCTTCTCCTTTAAGAGATTACCTAAATTAACTGTGGCATCATAGAGCTTTCTATCGCCTATACCGAATCCATCAACGCCCCGTCCGCCTATATACCACTTATCCTTCGTGGCCTGCGGGACGAACGGCACGAGAGCGTAGAGCATCTGCAGGGCGCCGTTAACAACGTCGGCGACCATAGATAGCGGGTTATACGGGTTATACTGCCCGCCTGAGAGCTTGTTTACTAGGGTGAGAATGCTATCGGCCGACATTGACAGGATATCTCTAGCATTAAGTTTCCCGAACAATTTTGCATTGGATAGAGCTGTCTCTATTAATGCCAGATTCTTTTCATTAATCGCGTTATTAACGGCCCGCTCGCTTATGGACGGATCCGCCTGCCTGATAATCGCTTTAGCGATATTCGGCATCCTCTTAATATCATTGCCATTAAGCGCGGCCATGGCGGCCTTCCTGGCGCGCATCTCGAAGAATCCGTGCCAGTATGGAGCTATGCCATTTGTCGCTTCGCTTATGGCCACTGAAAGCTGTGGCAGGAGGCCGCCGCCTATCATGTAGTAAATATTGAAGAAGAACATTCTCGAGAATACGCCCATAACTGGGCTAAGTACCATCGATGCCATGAGCGGAACCGATATGGCGGTCTTGAATATGCCTCCGAACATAGATATCGATACCGGCAGCGCTCCGGGCAGGCCAAGCCACGGCTCAAGCTTATATTGTGCCCTCATTTTGGCCATCTCTCTGTCGTAAACCTTCTTACTGGCGCGGACCAGAGATTCAAACCCCTTATAGACATTGCTCTTGTTCGAAACATATCTCATCAATGTCTTAGCGAAAGATACATCGGTCGCCCTGTAACGCGCGCTGTTTAATATGTCGTTGTTCTTGAGGGCAGAGGCATCCATCTCGCCCGACGCTATAAGTTCTGATAACTGGGAAACCCTGCCGGCAAAAGCATCAAATGTATCGGATTCGAGCGAGAGATAACCTTTTTCGATCAGGTTAAGCACGGCCTTCAATATCTCATCACCGTTATCAAGCCTGCCCGCGCCGCCAAAGAGAGCCCCGAGTATAACTGAGAGCGCCTGGCCTATCGCGGACTTCTGGCTCTTCAACCTCGCGGCATAGTCTATGACACGCGCCTCTTCCGGCGAGAAGTCACTGCTATGAGATACGGTTCTGCCTCTTTCTTTCATCATGCGCGAGGCGTCCTCTCTCGATAAACCTATGTCCGCAAGCTTCTCAAGATTAGCTTTCGCTGAAGTATCGGCTGTTTTCGCCATTGCCGGGCCCGACATCGGAGCGGTATCTGGCAGATCTTTTATTGAAACGCTGTCCCTGATAGCCGCGGCAAGGCCTGACATAGTAGCTGCCAACGCAACCGCGCCTCTTTCTTCTTTGGGCTTGGCCAGATCTTCCCTGGTTGCCTTCAGGTTTAGTGACATATCGCCATTTTCAAAGCTCTCGATCTCGTCATTTATCGCCGCCTGCGAAACTTTACTAAGTCTGTAGAATCTCGAGTCATTATCCCTGAGATCCTGCAGGAACTTCATGACACCGTCAATACGCGCCTGTAAGCCCTGGATGCCGGTCTGCGCGTCGGTCTTGGGCCTTAAGTTACTGTTCAACCCAAGCGAACTCTGCATCTTTGTGGTTATCTCTTTCAGTATCTGGTGTCCAGCCAGTCCTTCATTAATAGAAAGATTGGCTATGATCTCGGCGCCTCTGGTATCAATCAGGTCCCCGAGGGTAGAGTAATAAGCGCTCTTCCTCGAAGCTGTGTCAACTGTCTCGAAATGGGTCCTCAATCTCTTTATATTCTCTTCCAGGCTCGCGGATGAATCGATGAGACCGGACCTCGATACATAAAAGACATTCAGGTCATGGTAAACTCTCTCTTTTTCTTTGCCAATAAGGAGCGGATCCGAGTCCGGTTTGCCTTCCTTATCATCAAAAATCGGAGTATAAACACCCCTGTCACGGCCGGCAAGCTGTAAGAAGACTGAGCTCGTCGTAAGAGTATCTATTATTCCGAATGACTGTATGCCGGTTTTGTCTTTCACGGCTTTCAATACATCCAGGGATTCTTCGATATCCTTCTTATTAATATCTTCGGTAAGCTGTATATCCGTTGCCCTTGTAGCGGCTTTGTTCAAATAGAATATAACCTTCTCATCTGGCCTCATCCTAAGGTAGTTCTCCACGGCAACGGAGTTTTTGTCGGGGGCTTTAAGCTCTATCGGCTCACTTAAGACTTTGCCATCCGCGCCTAATGTATACTTGGTCCAGCCTTCACCCAGGTTCTTGGCAAGAACTGTCCTTCCGGTCTCTTCGCAGAGTCTTCTGGCTATCTCTTCGCCCTTCACAGTATCGGCCTCGCGGCCATCCAGGTATAATGCGGCTTTAAGCGGCTCTATCTTTTTCAATATGTCAGCCTCTACGGCATCGTACGACTGCATCTGGATAAGAGATGTTATCCTCTTGTCCCATTCAAACTCACGCTTGCCCTCCAGATAACGCTCTATATGTATGCCAAAGAGCATCGGGCCCAGGTCTTCGACAGTGCTTAAGGTGCCGGAGAATCCTCCGAAGTCCGCTCCGGCTTTCATGGCCCAGGCCATGGCGGTGGCCATCGAAGTTACGGTCGAGAGATTGGAGAGGGTAAGATCATTTATCCTCGGATCTACGCGAACAATTTCGCTCTTCTTTGTGTCTGTATTATATCTTTCGGTTGTATCCTGGACTCTCTTAAACACAAGCTCAGTATGTCCGGCAAAGTACGGATCGGAGAGCTGTAACTGCGGAGCAAGCACCGCGCCGGGAGCGGGTTTTATAAGGTCTATCTGGCCGTCCGAGTGTATGCCGACATCCGTACCCAGGCGCTGGGTAAGGCAGTTCGTCCTGCCCACGAGCGAAGCCCTGTAATTGACCACAATCTCGTCTTTCGAGTCGAGAAAAGCATCTTCCGAGGCAAATTTAAACTCCTTATCGGTCTTGCGTATCTCTTCCTCGACGAAAGCCCTGAATGCTTTCCGGACATCTTCCGTAAATGACATGTCCATGTAATTCTTGTCAGGGTTTTTGCTCCATTCCTCAAAACTCTTTGTTTCGATCGTCCCATCCGCTTTCCTGTATCTAAACTCCATGAACGCCAGCTGGGCATTCTGGTAATCATTGCCGCGCTGGTTGTCCATGTCATTACCCGTGTTCTTCTTTATATAATCGTGCAGGAACCTATCTACCGCCCAGAGATATTCCTTCTCTTTATCCGTAAGTTTACGGGCATCCATGCCTTCCTGCGCCCTGTTCCTGAAGAACGCGGTATCGACTTCATCGTGAAGGATCTTGGCATTATCGCACATCGTCCTCCAGAGGAGGTTTGCCTGGGCAATATTTGACTTAGGCGTGCCGTCTTTTGACTCTCCATCTTCGGCATTACGCACCATTAACTGCATGAACATGAATGTATCAGCGTCCATGTATATAAGGTCCGCCTTCTGTAATACTCCCGTGGAATATCCCGGCTTTCTCTGGATCTCATCCAACGAAACGGAAGTAACGGCTCCTCCGCCATCCTTTACAGTGACGCCATTCTGGCATATTGCGACCATTTCAAGGCCGGCTTTCTTAAAGGCCTGGTTCGTCGGGGTATTTCCATCCGCTATCGTGCGGAACTCATTGGAATCGTGCAATATATATATAGTATGCTTATTTTTAAAGGCGTCGATACCGCTATCCCTGAGAGCCTTATTGATCCTCGTTATGGCATTCATTATTATGGCTGTCTTCCCGAATCCCGTAGGCATCTCGAAGAATGTGTTAGACCTAAATGCATTCTGGACTATGGCATTTACCTGGCTTATGCCGTCTCTCTGCGACAGAATCTTTTTACCCGTCGTCGACTGTATCTCCAGCACGGCCTCGGTCGTTACCCTCTCTATCTCTTTTATAATATTCCTCTTCGCCTCGATCTCTTCCCTGCCGTCAAGCGACGGGTCATTAATATCCATCAATTTACCGTCCGGCATCTTTACTTTAGCGTCAATAACGCATCTTTCAAACTTTCCGGAGATGTCGGGAGTTAATTCCTCGTGTTCGGGCCTTGTTTCAAATTCAAGGCCGAGAGACTTTACTGATGTTGGTGCCCTTAATACATTGCCCATGGCATCCAGATATATATCGCGCCTTGCGTCGCCTCCTTCTATCCTTACGAGCACGCGCGCGGCTTTGGGATCAGTGTCATTCTCTATGTAAGATACCTGGGCGCCTCTTAGGCTTACCTCTTCACCATTGACATCCATGAAGTAATCGCTTGCCTGTTCCGCGGCCATTATGAGTTTCACCTGCAGGTTCTTTATGGCATCTTTGATATTAAGGGTGGAAGTTTTACTGTTCTCGAGCACCGTACCTGCCTTTATCTCAATCTTCACGCTGTCTACAAAAGACGAGCCCAGGCTTCTTATAATATCCGCCGCGTTAGCGAATCTATTAAGCTTGATCCTGTTCAGGATATTATTCGCGGCATCCTTATCCATTTCGGAAAGCTCTGCAATCGTCGTATTTACGGTTATATCGGATCTCTTCAGTTGCTTACTGAGAACGTCCACTATGTCGCGGGCCTTTACTTCTATATCGCCGGGTTCAGCCATTAGCTTTGCCACATCCGCTATCGTTAATATACCGAATAAATTCGCCACTTTGACCGCTGAAAGGCCCATCTTCCTGGCGGCCATGGCTACAGAGTCCCTATTTCTTACAGCCGCGCCGAATACGCTGAAATTAGGATCTACCTTCAATCCGGAGAGGACTTCATCCAGCGTAATGTTTCTTGATTCAGCCACATCATATAAGACATCTCCAAGCTGCATATTGACTACGCTATCCCTTATCTTGCCATTCTCATCCCTGTACGCGGCTATATCTTCGGAAGTGAGGCCAAGCGCTTCCAGAGCTTCTTCAGTCTTCTTCGCCCCGGAGAACCGCATAAATTCACCCACGCTTAAAGCGGTTGTCACCGGCAGGCGATATATAAGCCCGAGCTTTTCGGCAAATGAGCGCCTCTCGCTTAATGACAGTTTTTCAAGTAAGTTACCGGCTGTAAGGAACTTATTAATAGCTTCTACCGCCCAGGGCGAAGTCATCTTATCACTAAGGTAATCATGTAGTTTCATATCGAGGTTGTGGCATTCGGAATTTATCATGTCATGTTCAAACCGGCTTAAGTCAGCCACACCCAGGAAATCCCTCACTGTCATGGCCCTTGAAAGAGTCTGCAAACCGGTAAATCCGGAGAAGCCTATCTTTACCCCGAAGACATCCGACATAGACTGCCCTGTAAGGCTGGATAATTCCGCCACCGTAATGCCCTGGCCGCTCGTTGAAACTGATGCCATGTCAAGGAAATTGAAGGCATTTAATCTGTATTCGAGCTGGCCTGTCGCGGCTCTCCGCAGATCGCTTATGGTAGCGCCGGATTTGACCATGTTGCCCAGATTCACTTTAATGCCGAGATTGGAGAGTCCTTGCTCAAATGCCTGGATATCAGCCTGGCTCTTCAGGACAGAGCTTAGCGACACTCCGGATGAGAGCTTATCGAGTTTCACCTGGGCATCTGGTATATCCATAGCCGAGAATACTCTGGCGATAGTTCCCAGATTGATGGCTATATTTGCACCGGCTGCTCCGCCTGTTCCGGGGATAAACTCTACCATTGACTCAGCTATCTGGGCAGGCATTCCGGCTTTCTTAAGCACTCCGGAAGCAATGCCTTCTATATATGCCTCTCTTATGAGCCCTTCCATCTCGCCGAATACGGCCTTTGAGGCCTCGCTTGCAGGGAAGAATGACCTTACTCTTCCGAAGAAATTCGATATCGAGCTGCCAACGCGGGTGCCCTTAAACCAATCCGTAAAGCTTTCGAGGCGCCTGCCAAATGCCGCTTGCGAAGCTTGCATCGCCGCGCCGAACGGGGCAAGGCCCAGGCCGAATACAAATCCCATAACAAAAGCATTTCCATAACCCTGCTGTCCAAAGTTGGCAAATGATGATATATACCAGGGGGCTTTAGTTATATTTTTCAGTTTGTGGCTATCCATGTACGGCTTCACTATGAAAGGCTGGATTATGGCCTTACCCATAGCCTCGAACATTATCATGTGGCCACCGATACTGAATCCCTGCTGGAGAAGGTAATACATGGCGGCTTTGTTAGTGACAGGATTAAGAAGCGCCCCGGCGAAGTTTCCGGCGCCGAGCATGCCGAGCGAGCCGGGGGTGGTGCCGATTATATTTGCTTTCGTGATCTCTCCGGCAGAAACCGGGCCCAATCCTTCTTTTAGGCCCTTATAGAAATCACCCATTGAAATAATCACGGTCGCGGCCACTGCGCCGATACCGGCATATGCCGCTACAGTACCAAGTCTCTGGAGCCAGCTTCTATCCTCGCCCTTGCCATACCTGTACGATTCGAGGCCCACTCCAAAAGCGGCGCCTACCATTGCGCCCGCGGCCGCCCAGAAATACGCGTTTATGTACTTCGTTCCGGCTATTATGAGTATAGGCCGGTTGATCTGTTTAAACGCTTCCTTGCTCCAACTAATAAGAGATGTGCTTAAGCCGCCGGACTTTGCCAGGCCTTCTTTCATAATGAGATTCTGCGCTTTCGCGTATCCGCCTGCCATACCCATAGAGAGCGCATATAATGCTCCTCCCTTAAGCCCATCCCATAGCGCACTCCTGAATGTCTCGAGTGACATCGCCTTACCCTCGACCGTAGTCATATACATAAAGGAAGACGCCGTGCATATAGTGGTGGAATAGGCCAATACTATCCAACCGCTTCCTGTAGCGCCGGCGAGATTTCCTGTCGAGACTATCATGCCTATGGTCATACCATCGCGCAGGGCCCTGCCAACTGTCTGCAGTGAGAATAGATCCTGCCCCCTGAAATTAATCCTGTAAGCGAGGCTTGTAAGAGTGCCAAGAGCCGTGGCCACGCCAAACCTGGTAAGAGCTGCAGTCCCGGCTTTCTTTAACACCTCGGTTGTGAGAGCATTTCTTAAGGCGGTACCGCCAAAGTATGACGGTAAATTCTTGGCTCCTGCAAGGGCTGGCGGAACTATACCCGCGAGTACTATGCCCGCTGCCATTGAGGTGCGGCCCGCGCTTAACATCTCGCCGACTGAAAAATCTTTGCCGCTCGTAATACCCTGATATATCTGCATACCGGCATTCAACCCCATGCCTATTCCCGCGCCATAAGCTCCGGCTTTTAATAGGTATGCGGCATATGATGAACCGCCAAGAGTCACCGCTGTAGTAGCCGCTATGATCGCGGTCTCTCCGAATACAAAGGCTACCTGTCTCTCATCCGTGAAGCGGTCGGATGTGCCAAAGGACGCGCCATACAAAGTCCATGCCGAGATTTTTCCGTAAAATCCCCACCCTCCGCCCGTAGCGCGCATATCCTGCCAGCCGCGCTCGACACCGGATATCATTTTATTATGTGCTTCAAGGTCTGACTTCGCCATGTCTGCGATCCTTGGCTGTGTAAGCATGACATTGTAGAGCTCCTCGGTTCGCCCCGGCTGTACAAGCATGTCTTTATAAGATTTTTCTCCCATAGAAATACCGGCAAACTCCGCCAATTGCCAGGCTCTTTCTTTTGATATTGCACCGCCTTCTATCCCTATTACTGCGGCTCTTGTTGTCTCCGCAGCCTGATATTCCGGACTCGACATAATCGCCAGCGCAGTATCAAAATCTCTCCTGGCCATAGCCGCCTCGCGATTATTTCGGAGCGCAACAACGGATTCGATCCTACTGCCAACCCCGATGTCTGCCGGCATTTCAATCCCCGCAGTTTTAAATGCCGCCGGTATTGAACCTTCTGCCATCAGGATGGCGATAGCCCTATCAAAGTTTTCGGCAACCGTAGCATAATCGCCTCTATAAGGTATAGCTCCCGCTAAAATACCATCTCTTCTGCTGCTCAAATATACGATAGCCTTGCTTACATCACCTTTCAGAATACCAACTCTATCGCTCGACTTGTATGTAACCTTATCCAGCTCTTCAGCAAAGTCGTACCTATTCGAATGGGCGTAACCGGCCCCGCCCAGGATAACCCCATAGAATTTTGTTATATCGGACCATTTGGATACTATCGCCCTGACCTGGTCATACCCTAGCTGGTTGGTTTCAATCGCGGTTATGAGATGCTCTAATCTATTTTTTACATCAGCATTGCGAATATTAACGCCTTCGGCATCGGTCCAGTTTACATATGCATCCCGAGCGTCCACGGCAGACAGAAGACCCTTTAAAAACTTCACGAACGCATCGCGCGTGCCTGGCCTTGTCAACCAATCTTTAGCGTTTATAGCCAGCGCTGTAGGCATCGCCGCGCCGCTCATTATAGTAACGCTCGCAACCTCTTCGGACGTAATAGGATTTGGCTGGGCGCCATCCTGGATAGCCGCTCTTACCATGCTGCCGTATTCGGTACGCAATTCTCCATCCGTCCAGACTTTATTACCTATCTTAAGCTGAGCATCGGTGCCGAATATGAATCTCTGGTTCTCAGTGGCGACGACCCTGTTTTTGTCTATAGTAACGGTGCCGTTATATAAAATACCGTCGCCGGCCACATGCACTTCCTGCCTCTCCGAAGGCGTGCCGCCTGTGCCTGTACCCTTTATCACCGCTACGCTATCTGTCTCGACAGATACCTGTATATAGGCGCTGCCGTTGAGCGTAACGGTGCCCTTAAATATGTTTATCCCTCCCTCGGGAGTGATCTGGAATACTGCGTCTTTATTGATCGTGTAAACACCATTCGCGTAAGACTGCTTAACCCTTCCGGCTTCTACGACTTCGAGAGATTCCGTCGTAGTTATCGTGATATCCTGTATGACACTCAGGCTTCCGTCAGAATTAAGCCGCGCTGTGAGCGTTCCGCTGAATGGAGGTAGCGTCTTGCCGTTAATCACCGCGGTCACGGAGGCCTTAACGCAGTTTATGTCCACCTCGACAAATATATCGAGAGGGCTGCCCTCGGCCAGGCCCTGTACGGAGTTGACCCTGAAGGTCCATACGCGGCCGGCGATCTCGGCCGTACCGAGTTTTCTGCCTATATCGTCCGCTTTCAGCGCTTTACCATCCATCAACAAGGCCGGCTTGCCATCCGAGCCCGTAGTAATATCGAGCGTATTATTAGTAGACGTTAATATCGATACGCTCTGCTGTTGCGTTATGAGATATCCGTTGCCAGCGGTGTCGGCCTCGTTAGCTATATTAAGCACGGTAGTTATCGTGCGAGCGTCGGGCTTTTGCACCTCTGTAAAGCTCTGACCCTTAAGATCCGTAAATAACCTCTCTGAGCCGGGGGTATCACGCCAGGCGAATGTCAGCACGCCTTTTTTGTCCTCGTTTATCACTGTGAGCTGACGCTCGGAGAGAGTTACTTTCTTGCCGGCATCATCAATAAATGTCGGGACGCCTTTAAACACATCTTCTGTCTTAAGCGTATGAAGATCCAGTACCACGTGCAGCGTGACCGCGAAATGATTATTGACCATTATTCCATCGAGACGGGAAGCAAAATCTATTTTATCGTTCGCCAAAGTAGTGCCAATACCGATATTGACACTGCCGTCGGCCATTATCATCGCCGCGGAACGGCCGCTCAATACACTGCGCATCCCATTTGCCCCCACGACCGTGAGCGCCACTTCGCCGCGGTTTATTATGACATCATTGGAGGCAAGGACAATATTGTTATCGGCTATATTTACTATTGAATTCACTATGTACGCCTTGCCGTCTTTTGAAACCACGTTGATGAAATTATAAGCCCTCTCCTCCTTGCCGCCCGGAGTGCCGCCGCCGGCAACCTTCAGAATATTATCGGCAATAGCGACTTCCGTGAGGAATGCCTGGCCCTGCTGTATAGAGAGCGCGCCGGACTTATCCAGCGTAAGGCCGCCGTTTAATACCAGGATCTCGTTATTATTCGAGTCGGTGAATGTCGTGCCGGTTATAGTCCTGCCATCTGCGCTTCCATCTTTTATGGTCCTGGAATCCATACCGAAAACCGATATAGTACCATCCGTGTAGAGCCTTATCCCTATTGACTTAGCGTTAAATACCGTACCGCCCATAGCGTAGCTATAATCTCCGCTGAGCCTTCCATCCAGATACTTTCCGTCGGCGCTCGGAGTGAATACGGCACCGCGCAGGCTCACAACTCCGGTAAATATAATACCGTCGGTGGTCGTTCTTATCGGAGCCGCAATGGTATCCTTACCGATAGCTATATCGCACACGCCGCTTTGCCCCGCATTGAACCTGAAGGCAGACGCTTTGCCGTCTTTTGAGGCCTCGAAGAAACCCGTGAAGTTAGCGCCGGCGCCGTCGGTCCTTCTGAAGCCTATGCCCATGATCTCAGCTGACGTGTTCGCTTTGAACATAGCCCGGCCCGCGGCGTCCACATCATATATGGCATCTTCCATAAGTCGCGCGCCCTGAACCACGATGCCGGCTCCGGCCGTAATATTGAGCGACCCGGCCACGTCAGGCATAAATTCAAAGAATCCATTCGCGTTTTGGATCGCGACGACCGCGCCGCCCTCGCCGAATGTGATCCACTCGCCTTTGCCGGAAGTATCCGCGCGGCGCGTCAGGTTCCGGCTTATAGCCCCCTCCGGAATAATATCCGCGGCTTCGCCAGTCTGGCCCCGTATCTGCGCGACATCTGCCGGCATAGTTCTGTATACTTCCTGGCCCTCGGCACCCCTTATTACATATATCTGCTGACCCTTTTCATTTTGCCATATATCTACATCAGCAGTAATAGTAACCGGTTTGCCATTCGCATCGACAAAAGATACCTTCTGCCCCGCGAGAGACCCTATAATTCCGCTTGTAATACCGGGTGCCATCCCGTCGTAAGCGGCAAGTTTTGCCGCATAGGAAACATTTGATATCCAGGAAATATTCTCCATCTGAGGCCCGCCGGCATAATCCTTATATCCGGCAAACGTAGAGGCATAAATGCGGCCCGATATGCCCGTAGCCTCCATGAGATACGAGCAGGCTATGCCTTCGGTAGTACGCAAGAGCATATAAGCAACATCTGTGCCACGGGCTGTTTCAGCGTTGAATATTTCTATCATCCCAGACGTAACAATCGCTTTTATCGCGGCGGCTGTATCTTCCTCCATCTTCGGATCCGATAATATAACAGCCACACTGGAAAGCTGCTTATTGGCAGTGCCAAGTATCTCTTCGGGAGCGCAAATGTTCAGATATGAAAGCTGCGCCAGCATCTTGAACATTGTAGTAATCACCGATATAATCGAACCCGGCTGGGTTTTATAAATATTGACAAGCTCTGTTATATCTATAGTATTCCTTACGGATGATCCCAGGCTTTTTACCGCCTCCGTATCGGGCAAGCCGCTCATAGACTCCGAAATAGCAATAAGAAGGAGCATTGCTGAGTTAGCGCAATGCAGGCGTACGACTTCATCAGATGTGGTCTTTTTCACCGCGTTGAGTAGTTCTACTATAATGCCAGCGGTCCTGTCGGCAGTCTGTGCGTCGAGCATACCGGAAGGCGAAGAGGATATCATGTCGGCCAGGATCGCCATCTCTTTCAATGCAATAACAAAATTGAGCTTTCCTTGCTGTAAAAACGCTATATTGCCTTTGGCAAGCGCTCCAAGTATGGCATTATAAACGGCTCTCAACCCTTCGGCGCTGAACTTCGCGGCGAGGCAGGCTGATAATATTCCGGCAAATCCATCCGCTATAGAATTAAATATGAGATTGACATTGACCGGGTTCATTTTAGAGAAGTCTATATTAAAAAATTGTTCTATGGCCGCTATCGCCTTGGATGCGCCCTCCTCAGTAAGATATCCTTTTTCTGCCGCGTATTTGGCCAGATCCACGGTGGCCGCGATCATTGTGTTGGTAGTCTTCACAATTTGCGCCTCGATAGCCGGCCTGTCGGCGTCACTGCAGTTGGCAAGCATGCTATTCATCGTATTTACATAATTCTCCGCGAGCTTCCCTTCCTGGTCAAAGCCCTGGTTGATGGCCGCTATGGCATCTTCCCTGTCGGCCGCTGTAGCGGCAAGAAATTTGGCAAGGTTGTTGATAATCCACGCGCCCGCGGCGGCTAAGGTCGAATCTACAGCAGCTGTTATCTTGTTATATCCGAATATACTGACGAGGTTCATCGCGCTTTCAATGAGGGACGGTATCGCGGCCTGCAGGCCCATTGCGGGAATACGCGCCGCGCTTAGCACCAGAACCCTCCCAAGTTCCTTAAGCGACTTGCCAAGGCTGTCCCAGCCTTCTCCTTTTAAACCTATCATGAATGCCCGGCCAAGCTTCCCAAATGCATCGGCTATGTTGCCCGCAAATTTCACTATCTCTTTAAGCGCACCGGCCGCGAAATCTATGACAGCCGCTGTCGCGGATATCATGGCCTTGACCGCCGGAACCGCTATATCCACAATCGTGCTTATTATAGGAAGCTGCGAACCGTAATCTATTACAATCTTCACAACATTCGCCAGCGCTTTGCCGACCGCGCTCCACGAACCGCCGCTGAAAAGCCCGCTTATCGCCGAACCTACATCCTTAATTGCGCCCAGGGTTTCTTTGACAAATATGTAGATCGGCACAGTGAAAGATATCGCGACTTTTAACACCCCTCCTATGAAGACATCGTTAAGGAATGTGCCGACGGCCTTTGCTGCGCCCTTAAAATCGCCTTCGGTTAATTTTATCAGTATCGTCGTAAGCGAATTTATCGCCGTAGTGAAATAATCCACGACTGCCGTTATAAAACCCGTCTTCGCGGCTTTATCAAAATCGACCTGCGTAAGGCTGCCGAGCGTATTAATAACATAAGGCAGGGTGTACTTCATAACGCCCGAGACAAAGTCGCTGACCACCTGGCCTACCGCTGTCGCGGCCTTGCAGAGGGACTCATCATACGCCCCGGAAGCGTTATTAATCAGTAGATCTGAATAAAACTTATTCTCCGACGCCCAGAAATTTGACCAGGAAACTATGAAATCTTTGTGATGGATATAGTAGTACTGCACGTCGAGAGCCTGCTTTATGAATTTCCCGACGATGCTCGCGGTGATATTCACGATCATATCGATAGGGGATATGCTGCCTACCGACCTTCCCGCGAATACGCCAAATGCGGCTGACGTAAACCCGGTCCAAAAGAGCCCTGCATCCGTAAGTGTCCCATCGGGGTTCTTAAATTCGCCTATCAGGTCTGTCATCATCTGCGGAATCAGTTGGGAGAGGACGCTGGCGACCACTGATTTGAGAACATCAAATCTCACTGAAGAGCCGAGGAAATCTGCTATCTTCCCCACAACCCATACGATAGCCCCGAGCACAAGGTCCACTCCGCCCTTTATAATGCCGCCTACCGAGTTAACCACTCTGCCGACGAGTCCCTCTGTCGGCGGCGGCGCGCGCGCCGCCTCAACACCCTTTTCGAATCCTTGGAACCAATTCCCAATCACTTTCATCACTCCACCCAATACCGCGCTCAAGGCCACGCTCACTACCCAAGCCCTGGCCGTCTCCCAAAAATCGGCGCCTGTGGCAAGCGCATACCCGGCCTGTATACCGCTGGTGATGGCTGTATTGATCGCGGAACTGAGCGCGCCATTGACTATAGTATTACCCGCGGTGGCAATTTTACTCCCCGTGCCGAAAGGTTTAAAATCAAAATTTAATTTGCCGCCGAGATATTGCGTAACTAACTGTACAACTATGTTTTTAATGGCTTCTCCCAGGCCCCCGGCCATATCGGTCCCATAAAGGTAGGACTGCACTAAATTTCCTATAAGCTCCATGCCGGCGACTATCGCGGTTAAGACCCAGCCGACGGGATTCCAATCCAAGCAGACAGCAATAGCCGCTAGCACTACTTTAACCCAGCCGAATACTTGCCAGACTATCTCCTGAACTTCCGGACTTAACTCTTTCATCGCCCTTGCGATTGTCCATGCTGTGCCTATATTCTCGAGGCCGGGAATAAAAATACATAACCAACCCCAGTCCGAATCCATGATGTTCCAGACCTGCTCTTCCCACCAGCACATGTCGCGCTCTTTGGCGGTAACATCTTCAACTTTAAATTTTCCGTTCTCATCTATGCCGACCGTCACGTCATACTCGAGTTCGAAACCGTTCTGAATCGCGTATTGCAATCCGGCCCACTCTTTATAATAACTTGCGTCGGTTTCGACTAAGTCTTTTAACTTATTAAGAAGGAATGTTGAAAACGCGGCAAGGTTTAAGGCAGAGCGCTGTCCGGATTCGTTAAGCCAATCTGTGACTTCGGAATAATTAGCCTCCCTGCCAAGATAAAGAGCCGTGTATATAGTGGCAGCAGCCTTCGCGAGAGAGAATTGGTCACCGAGATCCAAACCGCATATATAACTCCCAATATTCACGTTGTTTATCAATATTTCCGCGTTATTGTCGGAAACCCAATTGGAGAAATAATTAACATCGTAAGGATTACCGCCGTAGTCAAAATTAGATTTGGATTCCTCTAATAAATTAATCTGTTCCAAGAGAATATCCTCGAGACCATCAGTTAAGCTCATCAAATTCCTTAATCTTGCGATGTAAGAATCGATGTTAAAGTTGTAATACGTATTTGCTATAACGCGATAGTCAAGACTTGAGAAAGTAATGGGCGAAGGACTGGTATCGATCAAGCCGGCAGTATTCCCGCGGGCATCCCATGTCTGGGTCGAAGACTGGCACCCGCTTGAGGACCAATGCAGCGGCACCGATATTGATGTGCCATTAATGTTCACTGATGTGCTGGTCGATCCGCTTCGATGCCAGTAAAAATGTGAGTCGTTCGAGCGCTGGGTACCGAGCACGTCGGTCGTAGAGATATTTTCACCGGCGTATTGACGGCCGTCAAAACCAGTATAGGTAGCCACGCCATTGTTGTCATTAAAGTAACTTGTAGTGCTGGAACTGCCGTTTGCGAAGATTATTGTCCTAGAATTCGAGATATCTCTAGGGGCGCTTATGGGATGCGCCATCGTATCGGTAACTATAGTCCCGTCCGTAAAATAATTTATTCTTGAAGCTGAATATTTCGCCGCGCCGCCCTCGGGACGATCCGTGGTTATCTTGAAACTCTGGCGGCCATACTGATCGTAGTCGTAGTGAATATTGGAGATCGTGGTTATCTGTCCATCCCTGTTCAGGTCTTGGGCGGCGCCGTCTCTGCCATTGTCAAACTTCGATTCGACCGGACGCGATCCGGTCAGCACAACATCGATCTCCCAGCCGTATTGATTACGCGCGGTAACAAGCCAATCATTTTGCGTAACATTACCGTGGACATCTGTATCAATAGTTCTATAGGCCAGGAGCTGGTTCTGATAATCATAGGTCAGGGCAAGCCATTCATGCTTTGTCCTGACCAGGATCCCGTCTATCACAGCTTCATTGTAGTAACTGCGATACGCCTGCCCGTTAGTGTCATCATATATGGCGCTAGTTTGTACTACATCCGCTTTATTCGATATAACGCCGTCTGCTATGACCGTCTCGCTCATGCGGAATGAGTATTGCCTGCCATAAGCGTCAAGGCCTATATCGGAAAACTTCTTGGTATTGATAATGTCCAGAATAAGGTCATACACGATCTCTCTATATCCGTTGATAATGCCGGTTTTGGCATCGTAAGTAATGTTCGCATAAGTCACTGCGGTATAGTTGAATAAATCTTTTTGTATAACGGAGCTTACTATAGCCTGGCCGGAAGCGCTGAATCGGCTATTAATTGTCTCAACGGTATATGGATTATGATTCATCTGGTCAACTCTAACATTGGAATAAATAAGCCTGCCCAGGCTGTCATATAACCTGTCGGCGATATCCGACGTTGCGATCGCGCCTGGCGTAAGGGCCGTTTCGATCATCCTGCGTACCTGGCCATTAGAATAATATGCGGTATCCCGCTTTACCGCTTGGGTCGTCGTCTTTGCCGCTGTAACGGTGGTTGTCTTCAGTATGTCGGAGATGAGATTGCCGAACGCGTCGTAGGCCTTGCCGTATTCGTGAGCCGTGGTCTCTTTATACCCTATCTTCTGCCCGGCTGTGGAGGTATCGGTTATTATCTCCCGCGACGTAACAAGGCTCTCTATCATTTTATTGCGGTGGTCATAACCTATGTATCTGGTGATGGTGGTAATAATCGAAACGCCGGCATCAGCTATAGTAAGCTTATAGGAGGAGACGGGGTTACCCTGATCATCATACATCGCCTGGTCTTGTATTATAGTGGCCCTGGATTCGCCGATAAGGGGCAATACCGCGCTCCGCGCGTTACCCGGCCTTAAGGCCATACCTGTGGAGTCGAAGGTCACGCTATCTTTTATTTCTGTATAACCGTAAACATTGCCACCGGCGTCATATTCGGTCGCTATCCTGCGCATGTACGTTATGAGGCCAAGGCCTGTAACAAAGGAATGGGACTGCGAATTCTTCACAATATCAAGAAATGCGAAGATTTGATTGTTGCTGTTGTAGCGAATATCCCTGCGCTCGGTTTCGATCGTGTAGTCCAGCACCGGCTTACCGGGCTGATTTACCGTCCTGACCGCCTCTATATAAGCGATCTGCCTGCCCATAATATCGTAAACAATGCCCGATATGGTCTTTGTTACCTTCGTATCGGCGCCCGCGAGGGATGACTCTTCGATATAGCCTATTATCTGGGAGAAAGCGTCGTAGGCAATGCCGCTCCTTATCTCCGTCAATATGGCTTCGCCGGGCTTCGAGGTAGTACAGACCCAGCCGTTAGAACGGCCCTTGGAATCTGCCGGCGGGCCGGTCGCGGGCGTAGTCTGTGTAACGGTCTCGGTGTAATTATTGATCCTATTATGGATCGCGCTCAGATACGGCGCCTGGCCATCCGGCGTATTGAGCTGATTATCGTAAAAATCTCCATTCTTAATGGTTGTCTTCAGGTATGTCTGAAGCTGGCCCAAAGAATCATATGTAAGTCCGGACATCGATGTGATCGTGACATTCTCGGCTACAATGGTCGTCCCGGATTTGAAGGTTTCTGTCGCAATAATCATAGTCGAACTTAGTTTTCCTGCGGCATCTATCTGCCCTGTACGCGAAACGACGGTGTTCTGCGTAATAAAAAATCCCATCCTATCGTCTAAGAAGCCGGTGGTAGTAATAAATTTACCGGTTCGTGTGGATAAAGACTCGGCGGTTACCCGCTGGCCCAGCGAGTCCATCGTGACGTTCCTCATTACATAGGTTTCGGCATTCTTTATTCCGGGGAGCGATATGCCATTCGATCCAATATCTCTGCCTGGGTTATTTATATTGGCTATCGAGCCCTGCCTGATGATAGATGACTCGGCCATTATGTTACCAAAACTGTCGAACGAGGCCGTGCGCGAATAGGACGTCTGCAGATCTATGCTATACATTTGGGCGGCGCCGTTAGCCATGGTGCCGTTATTATTTCCGCCCCACAGGTCAGTTACCTGTGTGCCGGATATACCATCGGCACTCTCGAAGGAATAATAAAGAACTTTGCTGCCATCCGCCGTCGCTGGCGGTTGATTAACTTTTAATTTATCTATTTCGGCCTGGGTAAGCGCTTTGCTATAGACAGTGACCTGATCGGCCAAACCGGTAAAACGCGAACCCATAGTAGTCGGCGCATAAACATTGTTTTTAGAAGATGGCGCTCCCGTATGGACGAGGATGCCATCCACATATATGCGGGCTATGTTACCCGAATAGGTTACCGCGATATGGTGCCAGCCGGTGAGATTGGCTTGATAAACCGCAACCGGCGGCATGTATCCCGATGCATATTCATACACCGATATGCCGTTTGTCCCGACCGAAACACCGAGGCCGGCATCTCCGCTATCCTGAGTTTGAAAATCGGGATAGAACAAATATCTCTGCCCGCTCGTTCCGGCCCAGCCTGAAGTTGCCTGCTGGTCGATCTCGTGCGCGGCCGAAGCGTTTACCCATGCCGCAACGGTGAAATTATTGGCCGGCGTGCTACCTCCATAATTCCAGCTGAGAGTATCATTAGAGCCGTCAAAAGCTATCGCCGCGCCATAGGGTGAGCCGGGGCTCTGCTCTTTCATCAACATATTTGTCGCTACTACCTGGCCTGCTGGCGAAACAACGTTAGCTTGTATTGTGTGAGTGAATCCGATATTGTACGGATTGCCGTTCGTATCGAGCCGGCTGTGGGTAGATTCGAAACCCTGCTCCCACGCCTCACGGGTTATCTCCCTGAATCCTGAATCATGCTTTACAATATCGAAGAACTCTACATTGAGGATGCCGTTCTCAAGGGCCGATTCCACGACCTTCAATCCATCCAATTCTTCTAGATTTTGGAAGCGCGTCCTTATGGCATTTTGGGTTGCCCTTAGGCCAAGGTCTTGTTCCTGATATTCTGAAGGTAGGGATGCTCCTCGGTTGAGCGTTATCGAAAACTCCTTCTGCCCTTCCCTATCGTAAACGATGTAGACCACGTCTCTGCTTACGCTGTTGACTATCTTCACTATCGCCTTGGAAGGATCGCCCGCGCAGGTTATCTTGGTGATATCAGCTATATCCCCTATGCTCCTGCCCGCCACATCAACAATATTGGCCTGCGTAGGCAGGTAAGCAGGCTCTTGTCCCGCGGTATCTATCGCGGTGCTGTAGGACATGCGCGAGGAGCTGTCGGTCAATATTGACGTATCGCCGTTCCACGAACGCGCCAGTTGAGGAGAGAGCGTACGTTCAACGAGAAGCCGCGCCATATCCGCTTCTTCGCAAATGCTGTCGGTCACGATAGGCGGCGCGTGACCGTATTCAAACTGAAGCTCGGCGCCATACCTGGCAAAGGTTAGCTTCTCTGTGGCCGTGCCCCGGTTCTGAATTCCGGCTATATAGCCATTTACGGATTCGAAGACCGCGATATTACCCGGGCGAACCGCAATATGATTAGAAGACTTTCTCACTTCCTGTATATTAGCGGAGCCTTGCCAAATATAAGCTGCAAAACAGGCCCGGGCCCAGTCCTGGTTACTTATAGTAAAGACCTTTCCGGAACTTCTACTATCGCCCTTCCTGTAAACATAAAGTTTCAGGTCATAACCAATGAATTCAAAATCGGCCGTAAAGTCCCCGCTATTAAGGCTGGTAATCCCCAGGTCCCCGGGATTTATGGTGCCTATGTAATTATTCCATACAATATTCTCAGAGGATTGGCCCGGCTGTTGATTGACCAGCTGGATCTTGAATACGCCGCCATCCTGTATAATGGCCAGGCGCCTTAGTAATCCGCTGGAATTGGCGCCTTCTATGGAGATATGCAACTGCGAGTTCTGGTCGGATGAGCTTTTAAAATCAACGGAAAAATACGGTTTGCGCGTGGCGCTTATGTCAAGGTAATCTGTCCTCGCCGGCGAGACCCAAGTATGATTACCCGTAATCAAACCAAAAGTTTCGACAGATGTGTCAACTTTCCTGAATAAGTGGAATGTGCCGGATAAGGCATCCTTATATATACTGTACACAACATTGTCGATTACCGTATCGCCGAAATACGCTATACTTGCTATGCCCGTAATGGGGTTTACACCACCCGCGCCGGTTGTGCTGGAAACGATGGTATCGCTTAAATAAGCCGCCCCGGTCGATTCGAGAATTACATTACTGGTAGCCTTATTAATAACGCCTGTTATATGGTTAACACCGGCCGCGTCAGTGGCGGTGGCAAATCCGTAACCGCTGCCTATAAACTCCGCCAGGGTCGCGAACTCGAGCTCGAGGTCGCTCCCGCCGTCGACGATCCTATTAACCGTGGTAGGCGTGCCGGCTGTCTCGATATACGAATAAACAAGTGGAGCGGCATTATATGTAATAGCTATACCGTCCACATTTAAAGTAAACTGCTCCACTCCGAATGCGCCGCTTGCGGCGGGGGTGGTAGATGAATATGTCAGGCCTGGCAGTGGCTGGAAACTGCCGCTATATTGGGTCCCATACCATTTCATGAGACGGAGCGGTTTACCACCGCTATATTCTATGTACGCGCGGTGTGTGCCGTCACCTTTAAGAAACACATTAGTGCCGTAATACACGCGCCTGTTATTCGCGGCATCCCAACGCCAGATATTCAGGAAATTCGCGTAGCGCTTGAATATCTCGCCCGCTTCTTCGCGGTCGCTGAGATAAAAATTGTTACCCTTGGTCAATTTAATATTAAGCAGGAATGGCTCCGTATCAAGCCCATCCTGACTAACGTAGTTTATGAACTTCATCTTGATTTTATGATTGCCTTTAGACAAATTCTCTATGAGAATCTCGTAGTGTTTACCGGCAGCGACTGCCGGAACACTCTCAGTGCGCAAGTATGTTTCAACACCGCCTATCTCATCATATATTTCGAACTTGTAATGTGAGTATCCGGAAGGCAGGGGAAACCGGTATAACTGTTGCGCATCAAACTCAATAAGAAGATCTTGGTCATGATCAAAGGAAACGGCCTGAGTAAATGTTGTGTTATAAGAATTCAATATCTGGACGGAACTGACATATTCCTGACTTGCAACAGTCATGTCCGTAATAAAGTACCTGTAATTTCCGGCAAGCGGGCCCGGCGATACCGCATCGAACGTAGCGCTGACTATGACATTACCATTCTTATCGACGAACCTTTCGGGAATGCCTATATAATCCCCGCCTGTCGAATACTCGATGGTATTGCCATATGCGTCGGTGATGCTCTTTATATACTGCTTGGCGGTACCATTCACCATAACCGTCTGGTACTGGATATCCTGCACATCGGCTTCGCTGTCTATGTAATCCATTATGTCTGCATTGATTCCGGCGAATTCTATTTTCTTATTGCCGGAGGCATCCTCTCGCTCGATGATAAGAAGATTACCGTACGCGTCGCGCCTGTAATGAACGAATTCTGTTACGATAGTGCCGTCATCTCCGGTCTTGGTAATAATGTCTTCCATGACCTCCCAGCGCGCGTCGAAATACCGCATGTCCGTCGGATCGGTAACGCTATTTTCCGAGTACCTCTTATAGTCGTAGTCGTGGACTTCCGTAAACTGGATATCATTGGCGTCGTTATCTAAATACTTTATTGTGGTGGCTTTAGTGGCCACCGGGTTCTTGGTCGCAATGTTTGCGGTGTCGTATTCATAGGCCATGTAGCTCTTTTTGTTCGATGACGTGCCATAATATTCGGTAGTTTCGCTCTTCGCGAGGACCTTCGTGTACGACGCGGCGCCGCCCATATAACGCCCCCCGATGAGAACATCGACATAGGTATTATTTATTACTCTGGTTGTGTGCACCATTCTCTTAGTGGGATCCGTCGAAGGCTTCGTCATGTCTATCGTAGCGTGCTCTATCTTCTGGTAGATGAGGTTATTATATGCATCATACGTTTCGGCAACAATCTGTATATCTTCTACCGAGGCCGTATTTATTGTGTGGGTGGGCGCAACAGGAGCCTTATAATCCGCGGAAATGTTCTCTATCCTGGCCTTGCCGTTCTTCATCGCGGTGAAGAGATGGACGTTGGCCCAGAGCGCAGGGTCATCCATGGTGTAGATAAAGCTCTGTGAGTTGGACGGGACGCTATTGTCGCTCACAGTCACTTTAATCTGGTTGGCGGGCGCCTCGGCCGAGCCGCCGTTAATATATTCGATAGTGGCCGTGAACTGCTTATTATTGAAGTTTCCCGCGGCATAAGTGCCTAAAAGGGTGGTGGTAGTCCCGATAGTGACGTCGATATTAAATAATCCGCCAACCTGCGTCACACCTATGCTTCTATAACCGGCTGTGCCCGCTCCGCCGCAGTTTTCCATTGTCAACTTCAGGTCATTAGGCTTTCCGCCGCCGAAATCGCCGATGACCGGCCTGTAATTAGCGCCATCGAAGTCTATGGTCTTTGTGTCGGTTCTTCTATAGTCATTGTCCAGGTATGTC
>JAFGRN010000008.1 GCA_016935115.1 Candidatus Omnitrophota bacterium
CCTATCATACGGAATGATCGAGGATAAGAAGGCGCGGTGCCTGAAACTTAAACCGGTCTATGTAGACTCCCGCAACAGGATAACCAGATAAGATATGCCGGAACTAAAGATCAAAACTTTCCCGGATACAATCCTAAGAAAGAAGCCTGCCAAAGCGGGTAAAGTCACCGAAGCCGACCGGTCCATGCTCTCCGATATGGCAAAAACAATGTATCTCAGCCAGGGAGTCGGCCTTGCCGCAACCCAGGTCGGCGTAGATAAACAGTTCGCCGTCATAGATATAGGCGAAGGCCTCATAAAAATGATAAATCCGGTTATAGTCAAGAGAGCCGGATTTGAATCACAGGAAGAAGGGTGCCTAAGCTGTCCCGGGTCTTCCGTAAAGGTAAGGCGCGCAAAGAGGGTAGTAGTCCGCTTCCTCGATGAAAACGGCGACATAATGGAGTTAAAAGCCGAGGGGCTCCTTGCGCGCGCGATACAGCATGAGCTCGACCACCTCTCAGGGAAATTGATAATAGACTACATGAACCCCATAAAAAGGCTGTTTACAAAGAAAAGGCCGCGGAGAACCTGACTATGACCATGTATGAAAAGATAGAATCCGACATGAAAGCCGCCCTTAAGCAGGGCGAAACCGTAAAACTGTCGACATTGAGGATGCTGATCGCCGCCATAAGGCAGGTACAGATAGACAAGAATCTTAAAACTATAGGGGATGATATAACATTGCCGATAATCCAGCGGCATATAAAACAGCACAAAGATTCGATAGAACAGTTCAAAACCGGCAACCGTCAGGATCTGGCGGATAAGGAGCTGGCCGAGCTTAAGATACTTGAGGCATATATGCCCGCGCAGATCAGCGAAGAAGAGCTGTCCGCATTGGTAAAATCGGCCATATCCGAAAGCGCCGCCGCGAGCAAAGCCGATATCGGCAAAGTAATGAAACTGGTGATGGAGAAAGCAAAAGGCCGTTGTGACGGCAAGAGCGTAAACCAGCTCGTAGCCAGGCTGCTCCCATGACACAGCTTGCATATATAGGAATAGGCCTGATCACAGGCCTGCTGGCAGGTTCTCTCGGTATAGGCGGCGGCATAGTTATAGTGCCTCTCCTGGTATACGGATTCGGCCTGACGCAGCACCAGGCCCAGGGTACTTCTCTGGCAATAATGATACCCCCCATAACACTACTGGCGGCATTAAGGTACTACTACAGCGGCAATGTGAAACTTAACATGGCCGCTTTCATTGCCGCAGGTTTCGCGATAGGAGGCCTCGTCGGGGCTAGTCTCATCCAGAAGATGCCGGAGATAGCCTTGCGAAGAATATTCGGCGGCGCGCTTCTCCTTACATCCCTGAAGATGCTATTCTTTTGATAATGCCGATAATGCCGTATTTTTCTCTTGAATAATACCTTATAGTATAGTATACTTTCATCTCAATGAAAGGAGGGAAAGGATGAATAAAAAAGCTATTGTATATCTCTGCCTGGCAGTTGCACTATGCTTAACGCTGACAACCGTATCTTACGGCGCGGAACAGTGCAAAGAGTCCAAGGTTAAGACCTTCTGGCAGAAACTCTTCAACTATCCCGCAAATGTGACGAAAGATTCCGTCGCCACAGTTGCCGAGACAGGGAAGAGAAGCGCCGATGTAGTGGCTAATGAAGTGAAGACAGTGGGTAAAGTGACTTCCGGCAGTATTGAGAAAACCCCGGACCTGGTCGTTGAACCGGTTAAGGGAACCGCGGAAACCGTAGCGAAAGCTGTGGTAGAAACCTCTCAAATACCGGTCGAAGCCGCGAAGAAGGAGTAATCGGGCAGTCTTTAAATCAAATCGAAAGATCGAAAAAGCCATATCTGCTTAAAGTGGGTATGGTTTTTTCGCTATCGGCAAGACGCGCTACTATGGGGCAGGCGGATGGCCACAGAGAAGATAGAACTTATAAAGAAGGCAAATACCATATTCAGGGATGCCATGAGGAATTGCCGCATATGCCCTCGCAGATGCGGCGTTGACAGGGCCGGCGGTACGGCAGGCTATTGCAGGGCTCTCTATAACCCGCGCATATATAGTTATATGCCCCATCACGGCGAGGAGCCTCCGATATCCGGCACCAAAGGATCTGGCACGATCTTTTTTTCTCATTGCAACATGAAGTGCGCTTATTGCCAGAACTATGACTTCAGCCAGATGGACAAAGGGGAAGATACTACCATAGAAGAACTTGCGCGCATAATGCTGGAGCTTCAGGGCAGGGGATGCCACAATATAAACCTTGTCACTCCGACCCATTATGTGCCGCAGATACTTATGGCGCTGGAGATAGCCATGAAAAGCGGATTATCCATACCGATAGTTTATAATACCAGCGGATACGAGCTGGCGGAAACGATCGCGGTCCTGAGAGGGATAGTCGATATATATCTGCCGGATATGAGATACTCGGATAATGCCGATGCAAAATTATATTCCGATGCCGAAAGATATGTCGAATTCAACAGGTCCGCGGTTAATGAAATGCATTCGCAGGCGGGCCGCCTTAAGATGGATGACAGTTCGATAGCGCTGAAGGGGCTTATAATACGCCTGCTGGCTATCCCGAACGGCATATCGGGAACAGGATTAAGCCTCAATTATATAAGTAAAAAGCTGGGGCCCGACACCTATATAAGCCTTATGAGCCAGTACTATCCCGCGTTCAGGGCCGCTGAATATATCAAGCTATCCAGGGGTATTTCAGCGGCAGAATACAAGAATGTGGTTGACGAAGCGGTGGGATTAGGGTTAAATAATGGCTGGATACAGAAAGAGCCGGAAAAGCCCAACCCGAAGTACTTCGGCACAAATATCAAGCCCAAAGGCAGGGTACATTAACATGGTAAAGAAAGCCGCCAGGACAATATCTCATACAAAACAGCTTGAAGCCATATCCAGAGTGAGTGAAAGCGTGATCTCAAACCTCTATCTTGAAGACATATTAAAACTGATAGTAACCGTAACCGCCGAGATAATGAACTCCAAGATATGCTCTCTGATGCTCATAGACAGGAAGACCGGCGAAATAATGCTAAAGGCTACCCAGTCGATGAGTGAGATATATAACAAAAAACCTAATCTTAAAATAGGTGAAGGAATAGCTGGCAAGGTGGCACTATCCAATAAACCGATGGCTGTCTATGACCTGTCCAAAGAGCCCGAATATATATCGAAAGCTATAGCCGCTAAAGAAGGCCTGAAATCCCTTCTATCTGTGCCATTGGCAGTAAAGGGCAAAGTCATAGGAGTATTGAATAACTACACATCTTACCCCCATAAATTCACGAAAAACGAGATAAATATAATGACTACAGTGGCGAACCAGGCATCAATAGCCATAGAGAATGCCGAACTCATGCTGAAGACAAAAGTCATACAGGAAGAGCTCGACTCCCGCAAAGTAGTAGAGAGGGCCAAGGGCATACTGATGCGGCAGGACGGACTTACGGAAGAGGAAGCTTTCCGCAGAATACAGAAACAGAGCATGGATATGAGAAAATCGATGAAGGAGATAGCCGAAGCGATCATCCTTATCGAGAACATGAAGAAATAAGGATTGAATGAAAAAGAATGTTCGGATAGCTATAGCCCAGATCAACTGCACTGTCGGCGATCTCGATGGAAACGCGGAGAAGATAATAGCCTGCCTGCGCAGGGCTGAATCGCTGTGCGCGGATATCATAGCGTTCCCGGAGCTTGCCATAACCGGATATCCGCCCGAAGACCTACTGTTAAAACCGAAGTTCGTCTCCGATAACCTGGACGCCCTTAAGAAAGTGGCCAAACATGTAAATGACGCCATCGCAGTTGTAGGCTTTGTGGGAAGGGACGGTAAAGGTGTTTATAATTCCGCGGCTGTGATACACAGAGGTTCTGTCGCGGGAATATACAATAAAATAATACTGCCAAATTACGGCGTATTCGATGAAAAACGCTACTTCATGCCGGGATCGGCCCCATGCGTCTTCAAAATAGGCGATATCGTATTCGGCGTGAACATATGCGAAGATATATGGCACAATGACGGGCCTCTTTTACAGGAAGCGTCTCTTGGCGCCAGGCTCATAATCAATATCAATTCTTCGCCTTATCATGCGGGTAAGGTGCTTGAGAGGGAAGCAATAGCCAGGAACGGATCAAAAGCCAACAAAGTCTGCATAGCGTATGCCAACATGGTCGGCGGGCAGGATGAGATCGTATTCGACGGCCAGAGCATGCTGGTAAGCCCCGAAGGAAAGGTCACCCATAGGGCCGAAGCATTCGGCGAAGACCTGCTGGTAGCGGATATTGAAATAGAGTCCGGAAAGCCGGCGGATATGAAAAATTGCACTACAATAGCCGGCACCATCGGCAATAATCCAAAACCGGCTATCACCAGGAAAGATACGGAGCGGCTAAGCCCGTCAGCCGAGATCTATAGGGCCCTTGTGCTCGGGCTGAAGGATTACGCGGCAAAGAACGGCTTCGCCAAGGCCCTGCTCGGACTCAGCGGCGGGATAGATTCATCGCTCGTAGCTGTAATAGCGGCTGATGCTCTCGGCAGAGAGAATGTTACCGGCATCTTCATGCCGACCCGATATTCCTCGGAACAATCGGAGCTTGACGCGAAGAAGGTAGCTGACAATCTCGGGATTAAATATTCGAGCATCTCTATAGACCACATATATAAGCTGTACCTCATGGCTTTCGAACCGCATTTTGCGGGCAAACAAAAAGACTTAACCGAAGAGAACCTGCAGGCGCGCATCAGGGGCAATATACTGATGGCGCTCTCCAATAAGTTCGGCTGGCTTGTCCTGACTACCGGGAACAAATCCGAAATGAGCACGGGCTATGCCACACTGTACGGGGATATGGCGGGCGGGCTTGCCGTCATAAAAGATGTGCCGAAGACCCTCGTATATAAGCTGGCCGCATACAGGAACAGCATCTCAAAAGCGATACCGGACTCCGTAATAAAGAAGGAACCGACGGCTGAGCTGAGGCACGATCAGAAGGACAGGGATACATTGCCTCCATATGACGTGCTTGATCCGATAATAAAGGCTTATGTCGAAGAGGACAAGAGCCCGGACGAGATCGCTGCCCTTGGTTTTGAAAAAGAGGTCGTGGCGAAGGTGATAAAGATGGTGGATAAAAGCGAATATAAGAGAAGGCAGTCTCCGCCGGGAATAAAGATAACGCCAAAGGCATTCGGCAAGGACAGGCGGATGCCCATAACAAATAAGTACAGCTAGGAGGAGTTATGGCCGTAAGACAGGAAGCGCTGTTCAGGATCAAGAGCGTTAAGCTCGATGAGATAAAATCTCCGAAGAAAGTTTCGTCATATTTCGGAATAAACACCTTTAATCTTGCGGCTATGAAGGCTCATATCCGAAGGAGCACATTCGACGCGTTCAAATTGTGGATGTCAGAAGGGGTGGTCATAACGCTCGATCAAGCCAATGAGATAGCCAATGCCATGAAGGAGTGGGCGATATCCAGGGGCGCCACATACTACACGCACTGGTTCCAGCCGATGACGGGCCTTACCGCCGAAAAGCACGACAGTTTCATCTCGATAACCGGGCCGGGCACGGTTATTGAAAAATTCTCCGGCAATAAACTTATCCAGGGCGAGCCCGACGCAAGCTCGTTCCCTTCGGGAGGCATACGCGCTACTTTTGAAGCCAGAGGATACACCGCATGGGATCCGTCGAGCCCGGCCTTCATCATCGAGTCCAAGCTCGGCAAGACACTCTGCATACCAACGATATTCATATCTTATAACGGCGAAGCGCTCGATAAGAAACTGCCTCTATTAAGGTCCGACGATGCGTTAAATAGATCCGCATTGAACCTGCTAAAGTTGTTCGGCCGCAAGGATGCCGGGAAAGTATTCTCCACATGCGGGGCCGAACAGGAGTACTTCCTGATAGATAAACGCTATTTTAATCTCAGGCAGGACCTGCTGATGACCGGGCGCACGCTTATAGGCGCTCCCAGCCCAAAAGGGCAGCAGCTGGAGGACCAATACTTCGGAGCGATAAAAGAACGGGTCGTAAATTACATGTTCGAGGTCGCTGAAGAGGCCTACAGGCTGGGCATACCTGTGATGACGAGACATAATGAAGTTGCTCCGCATCAGTACGAATTTGCGCCGGTCTTCGAAGAATCCAACCTGGCAGCGGATCATAACCTTCTCCTCATGGAAGTCATGAAGAAGGTTGCGTTAAGGCATAATCTGGTATGCCTCCTGCATGAGAAACCTTTTGCCGGAATAAACGGAAGCGGCAAGCACCTCAACTGGTCGCTTGCGGATGATAAAGGCAATAACCTGCTGAATCCGGGTAAAACCCCCGAAAGCAATCTCCAGTTTCTTGCCGTGCTGGCGGCAGTATTAAGGGCTGTTTACCTGCATTCGGATCTTCTCAGGGCCAGCATAGCCCTGGCAGGCAATGAGCATAGGCTGGGAGCCAATGAAGCGCCTCCCGCCATTATAAGCGTCTATCTGGGTGAACAATTGAATGAAATCCTCGACACCATAGGAAAGGGCACAAAAAACAAAGTATCGAAGAGAGATATTATAGACCTGGGAATAGCCAGACTGCCGAAATTCAATAAGGATACCACTGACAGGAACCGAACATCGCCTTTCGCGTTTACCGGTTCCAAGTTCGAATTCAGGGCTGTCGGGTCATCCCAGAACATATCGACGCCTATTACCATCATAAATACCATAATCGCCGAATCGCTCGATTATGTGGCCGATGAGATAAGGAAAGCGTCGAACGGGAAGGACCTCAATACGGCGGCGCTGAAGGTAATATCCGGGATAGTGAAAGAGACCGGGGATATAAGGTTCGAGGGAAATAATTACGCGGCGGAATGGGTAAAGCAGGCGAAGAAGAGGGGCCTGCCGAACGTAGCATCCACCTGCGATGCGCTGAAAGCCCTTGAAAACAAGAAAAATATAGCTCTCTTTGAGAAATACAAAGTATTCTCGGCCGAAGAGATCCTTGCAAGATACCATATATGGGTGCATACCTACAATACTGTGCTCGAAATAGAAGCAAACACACTCAATGAGATGGTTAATGCAAGCGTGGTGCCCGCCGGCATGGAATACGAAAAGATGCTGGCGGATAACCTGTCGAAGATAGTCAAATTGAAAAAACTGGCAGGCCTGAAGGTCGAAGAGGGCGCTCTCAGAGACCAGAAGGACCATCTTTCCGAAGTTATTGCCAAAATATATTATGTCCGGCACAATACCGCCGCCATGATGAAATTGCTCGACAAAGCAAAATCGATGGGCCATGAGAAAAAGGCCGATTTTTATTTCAAAGAGCTTAAACCCATAATGGAACATATACGCAAACATGTGGATGACCTGGAACGTGTTGTGTCCGACGAACACTGGGACCTGCCTAAGTACAGGGAAATGCTCTTCATAAAATAACACGGATAGCCATGCTAAACAGCAATCTGCTTCTATGCGCCGTATTTGTTCCTACGATTGGGGCATTCGCGATCCCTTTTATAGGTAGATTCTCCGGGATCGCGAGAAACGCGGCGGCATTTATACTCGTATTCGTACCGCTTGCGGCATCGGCCCTCCTTGCGCCGGCTGTATTATCCGGACGGCCTGTTACGCTGTCTTATACACTGCCTCTCGGATGCGATTTTACGCTCACCGCGGATGCGCTCGCCGTATTCATGGCGATCGTATCGTCATTCATAAGTTTCGTGATAGTGCTATATTCGTTCGGATATATCAGGAAATATTCCCATCTGAGCGAATATTATACAATGGTCGTGTTCTTCATCGGCTCGATGATGGGGTTGGTCTATTCCGCAAACCTGATATTCATATACCTATTCTGGGAGATGACCGCTATAGCAAGCTGGAGGCTCATAGGCTTCTTCCGCGAAAAAACGTTCGTGCTAAAGGCCGATAAGGCGTTCCTGATCACAGTTTTTGGCGCCCTATTGATGCTGCTGGGTTTCATCCTTATATATACCGAAACAGGCTCATTTGACCTCTCGATAATAAAAAGCCGGCTCGGCCCCGGAGCGCTCAGTAATACCGTCGTCCTGCTGATACTCTTCGGCATACTCTCAAAGTCCGCTACTCTGCCATTCCATACATGGCTTCCGGATGCCGGCGTCGCGCCATCACCGGTAACCGCGCTTCTCCATGCGGCTGTGCTGGTCAAGATAGGGGTATATGTTTACGCCAGGCTATTTGTCGCGACTTTTTCGATAGGCGCCATATGGCATACCGTGGTACCGGCCCTGGCGGCCATAAGCGCCCTGGTTTCTGCCGGCGCGGCGCTTGTGGAGACCGATATCAAGAGGATAATAGCCTACTCCACCGTAAGCCAGATAGCTTTTATATTTCTCGGACTTGCGGTAGGCGGCGAGATAGGCCTTGCCGGAGCCCTTCTCTACATACTGATGCACGGCCTTGCAAAGGGAGGGTTATTCCTGTGCGCAGGCATAGTGGAACACGGCACCCATACCAAAGACATAACGAAGATGGGCGGGCTATTCGGCGTAATGCCAATGACTGCGGTCTCGTTCCTATTCTGCGCATTTTCGGTAATGGGCGTTCCTCCCTTCGGCGGATTCTTTTCAAAATACATGGTAATATCCGGAGCTCTCTCAAATAATACATGGATCGCCATGACGTTCCTTGTCGGGGCTTTCCTGACCATACTATACCTGTTCAGGCTATTCAACATGGTCTTCATGGGTGAAGAGGGGACGCAGTCCGCCAGGGAAGGTTCGCGAATAATGGTGTTCAGCGTGGCGATACTGGGCGCGCTTTCTCTTGTCGCGGGTATCTGCATACAATATCCCGCCTCATTCGTCGAAACAGCGGTTAAACAGATGCTGGGTTTTTAAGCTATGGAAAGATTGCTTTTATCTTCGATGATCCTGCCGATGGTTCTCGGCATACTGGTCTTCGCCTTGCGCAGGGCGCGCCCTGCGGCAGACCTGTGCGCTGTTATTGCAACGGCGGCCAATCTCGCGGTCTCGATATTGCTCTTTAAGGGCAATGCGGTATTTTCGAGGGCATGGATAGGTTTAGGTTTCGAATTTTCGCTCAGGCTGTACAATTTAAGCGCTTTTATAATACTGGCAATGGCCGCATTCGGTTTTCTTCTGACTCTATATTCCGTGGTCTTCATGCGCGGGAAGAGCGGCGCCTGCCTGTTTCACGCTCTCGTCCTGATATCTCTCGCCCTGGCAAATGGCGCGGTACTCGCAAACAACCTCATCCTGATGCTCTTTTTCTGGGAGGCGCTGGGAATAACCCTCTGGGGGATGATAGCGGTAGGAGGCAGGCACTCTTTCAGGACGGCAACGAAGGCATTCATCATCCTCGGCATATGCGACCTGTGCCTTATGGCCGGCATAGCTGTCTGCGGCCATCTGGCCGGAACCCTTACGATTTCGAAAATCACGATCACTACCGGAGGACTGGGCGGATTGGCATTTATATTTATGGCGATAGGGGCTATATCGAAAGCCGGATCTATGCCGTTCCATACATGGATACCGGATGCCGCAACGGACGCCCCATTGCCATTCATGGCGATCTTCCCGGGCGCCCTTGAAAAACTGCTCGGTATATACCTGCTTACGCGGATATCACTCGACATGTTCACGCTATCCCCCGATTCATGGGCGAGCTTCGCCATGATGAGTGTAGGCGCGATCACGCTTGTGGGAGCCGTGCTGATGGCTCTGGTGCAGAAAGATTATAAGAGGCTCCTGTCGTACCATGCGATAAGCCAGGTCGGATATATGATACTGGGCATAGGAACGCTCCTGCCTGTCGGAATTATAGGCGGCCTGTTTCATATGATAAACAATGCGCTTTATAAAAGCTGCCTCTTCCTGACCGGCGGTTCGGTAGAGAAGCAAACCGGCACTACCGATCTCGAGAAGCTGGGCGGCCTGGGCAGGATGATGCCGGTAACATTCATCTGCTTTATAATAACGGCAGCATCCATATCCGGAGTGCCGCCATTCAACGGATTCTTCTCGAAAGAATTAATATATGATGGCGCGCTTGAAAGAGGCAAAATATTCTACTTCGCGGCCATATTCGGATCTTTCCTGACAGCCGCTTCATTCTTAAAGCTGGGCCATGCCGCGTTTCTTGGTAAACCGCAGAAAGAAGATGTCAAAGAGGCTCCTGTGGCTATGCTGGTTCCCATGATAATAATAGCGGGGTTATGCATACTATTCGGCCTGTGGAATTCGCTCCCAATAACGGAGATATTCCGGCCGATTCTCGGCCCCGGGCTCGAAGGGCATAATTTCGCGGGCTGGCCGGCTAATAAAAATCTCGTCCTGGTAACGATCCTGGTCCTGATAGCGGCTGTTGCAAATCACCTGTGGGGCTTCAAGCGCACCGGCAGCGGACTTAAAGCGGTGGATCATATACACTACGCGCCGGGATTGAGAACAGTATACGAAAAAACCGAAAAAGGAAAGCTCGACCCTTACAACTTAGGGATGAAGCTGGCAGATGTGTTCGCAGGCGCGGCGGCCTCATGCGATAAAGCGATAGACTGGATCTATAATAATTTCACGCCTTCAGCCGCCGGTGTAATAACAGGTTCGATAGTAAAGCTTCACGATGGAAACTACAGGACATATATGCTATGGTCGATAGCAGCCACCGCTATAATAATATCGTTTTTACTGAAATAGGGGAAGAATAGATGCCGTCATTGCTTATCCTGGTGCCGCTTATAGGTCTGGTGGCGTTGAATCTGCCGAATAAAGATATCATGCGCAAGCTGGCATTCTGGTTCGCGCTGGGCCTATTCATCACGCAGATACTCCTGGCAATACAGCACCATCCCGTATTCTGGAACTACCAGCTGGAGAAAATGGACTCTTTCTTCAGGGTAAATTTTTCGGTGGATCACCTGAGTTTTATCATGCTTCTCTGTATAGGTATAGTATCCACGGCAAGCCTTCTGGTCGCGCGCCATACCATACATGACGAAAAAGAGCGTTTTAAATTAATTAACCTCCTTATAATAGCATCGATAGGCATGAGCGGCACGGTCATGACAAGCGATATATTCTCGATGTATATATTTCTCGAGATCACGGCAATAGCATCTTTTATACTGATAGCGTTCGAAAAAAACATATATGCCCTCGAAGGCGCGTTCAAGTACCTGATGCTCTCGGCTACCGCCACCATAATGATCCTGACATCCATAGCCATATTAATCCTGGCTGCCGGCAGCACATCTTTTTCGGATATAAGCCAGGCTGTGCGCTCGCCGGGCAATAATATAGTCGTGGTAGCTATCGGGCTCTTCCTGTGCGGATTGATGATAAAGGGAGGAGTAGTGCCATTCCATGCCTGGGTACCCGACGCATACAGCGCCGCCCCGGCTTCCGTATCCGTGCTCCTCGCCGGAATAGTGACTAAAGTGGCGGGCATATACACCCTGATACGGACCATTACCGCGATATTCGGCCTGGATGGAGCAACGCGATCGGCCCTGCTCATGCTGGGCGCCATATCTATTCTGGTAGGAGCCTTTGCCGCGCTGGGACAGAAAAATATGAAGAGGATGCTGGCCTATTCCAGCATAAGCCAGATCGGATATATCATAATAGGCTTCGGGACCGGGACATTCCTGGGCATAGCGGGCGCTGTCTTCCATCTCTTTAACCATTCCATGTTCAAGGCCCTGCTGTTCGTCAACGCATCCGCTGTCGAGTCGCGCCTCGGTACGATGGATATGGATAAGATGGGAGGGCTATCCGCAAAGATGCCGGTAACCGGAGCCACATCCGTAATAGGCATGCTTTCGGCCGCCGGGATTCCGCCCCTTTCCGGTTTCTGGTCGAAACTGATGATAATAGTGGCTCTCTGGCGCTCAGGCGACCATGCATATTCGATAATCGCGATACTGGCCGGCGTGGTAACGCTTGCGTATCTGCTGATCATGCAAAGGAAAGCCTTCTTCGGTAAAGATAACGAGAGTGTGAGCGAAGCAGGCCTTGGCATAAAAACAGCTTCCGTAATGCTGGCCGGCGTACTGGTGGGGATTGGAATCTCTTTTCCGTTCATATTCAACAGGTTTTTAGCTCCCCTGCGGGAGATTATACACAGATGACAATCCCTCACATATCGATAGATACGATACTCCTCTTTACAATGGTTGCCGCCGCGCTGTGGACCGTCATGGGCAGAAGCCTCCTTAAGGCTACCATTGGACTGGCTATAACAAGCGCCATAATATCGATACTTATGTTCAGGCTCAATTCGCCCCTTGCCGCCGTATTCGAACTCTCAGTCTGCACAGGACTGATCACCGTAGTCTTCGTCAGCACCATAAGCCTCACAAAACCCCTGACGCATAAAGAGATAGTGGAATTGTCAAAAGAGAGGCACAAGAGGTTCGGATACCTGCCGATAATCATCATAGTGACCGCCATAGTGCTGACGCTGATAAAGATCAGGAATAACGTTGCCGTCGCGCCGGGAGCCGATATCACGGCCGATGTGCGGCAGGTAATGTGGAACATACGCCACTTGGACATGTTCGGGCAGATATTAATAATAATAGCAGGGGCGCTCGGAGTGGTAATACTATTTGAGGAGAGGAAGAGAGATGAGTGGTGAGTCCTGGCAGTCTTTCCTGACATTCGGTTTCTTCATAGTACTGACTTTTGTATGCGGAGCTTACTGCCTGCTGGTAACACGCAATATGATACGCGCCATAATAGGGCTGGAACTGCTCATCAAGGCCGTAACGCTTCTCATTATAGTGGTAGGACATGTAACGGGACGAGTAGCCCTTACACAGGCGCTCGTCATAACGATCATAGTCATAGAAGTTGTGGTAACAGTAATAGCGGGCGGTATAGCCCTGCGCGTCTTCAGGCATAATAATTCACTATACATAGGGGATCTCAATAAACTTAAGGGATGATAGGTTATGGATAGCAGGATATTACTCGCTCCGCCGTTATGTTTCATAATTGTACTGCTCATGATAACGCTCTTCACTGCCGCGCTTTCCAAGCTTTCTTTTAAACGCAAGAATCAGCCGGCGGATATAGGCACGTCTTATGCATGCGGAGAAGACATAAAGACCCATCTGATGCAGCCGGATTACAGCCAGTTCTTCCCGTTTGCTTTTTTCTTCACGGTGCTGCATGTCGTGGCCCTGACTATAGCTACCATACCCGTCGAGACTATGGACTCTTTCACTATCGCTGTCATATACATGGCCGGCGCCATGGTCGGGCTATTTACATTATTCAGGAGATAATAAAATGCTGGATAAACTAATAACATGGTCCAGGATAAAGTCGCCCTGGATAATCCACTTCAATACCGGCGCCTGTAATGCCTGTGATATCGAAATAGTGGCCGCGCTAACTCCGCGTTATGATATGGAGCGTTTCGGAGTGCAGCTTAAGGGTACTCCCAGGCATGCCGATGTCCTTGTCTGTTCCGGCCCGGTCACGAAACAGATAAAAGACAGGCTGAAGAGGATATATGACCAGATGCCTGAACCGAAATTCGTGGTCGCCGTCGGAAGCTGTTCATGCTCCGGAGGAGTTTTTGACGGGTGTTACAGCGTTGAATCCGGAATAGACGCCATAATTCCCGTCTCAGCCTACATACCCGGGTGCCCAGCAAGCCCGCAAGCGATAATAGACGGCGTGGTAAAATTACTGGCAACCCTGGAAAAGAAAGAAGAGAAGAGATGACCCGAGAAGAAGAGATAATGCAGGGACTCATAAAAAAATTCCCGGCAATGGAAGGTAAAATAAGGGTGCGGCGCGCGCGAAGGCTGACAGCGGAGACCGACCAGGCAGGATTCGAGGAAATATTCGCGTACGCGCAGAAGATGCTTGGGTTCACATCCCTATGCACCATAACCGGCCTGGACGAAGGCCAGACGCTAGGCCTGATATACCATATCACGCGTACCGACGGTATTGTATTAAACCTGAAATTTTCCGTACCTAAAGACAAGCCTGTCATAAAGAGCATGATAAAATATTTCCCCATCTCGGATATTTATGAGAGAGAAATTGCGGACCTCCTTGGCGTACAGGTTGAAGGACTGCCCGAAGGCAACAGGTATCCGCTACCTGAAGATTGGCCCAGGGATGAGTATCCTCTGAGAAAGGACTGGAAACCAAAAAGCGTCTTCACGTCAACCGCGAGATCGAATGCCGCCGGAGAAGGGGTTAAAGATGCGTAAAGTAGTCATCCCTATAGGGCCGCAACATCCCGCATTAAAAGAACCCGAAAGCTTCAATGTAACATTAAGCGGCGAGAGGATAATGGCATTCAGCGCGCGGCTGGGATATAACCATCGCGGAATAGAAAAAGCCTGCGAGGAAAGGACCTATGTCCAGGATGTATATCTCGTCGAACGTATATGCGGCATATGCTCGCACACCCATTCCACGTCTTTTACACAGGCTGTCGAAGAACTGGCCGCGCTCGATGTGCCAAAGAGGGCGCTTTATATCCGCGTAATAATAGGCGAGCTCGAGAGGATACACAGCCATCTCTTATGGCTCGGCATAGCGGGCCACGAAGTTGGATTCGATACGCTGCTTATGTATTCCTGGCGCGACCGGGAAGTAGTGATGGATATATTGGCGGAATTGACGGGTAACCGCGTAAATTACGGCATCAATGTTATAGGCGGTGTCAAACGCGACCTTGAAGGCCATCATATAAAAGACATATCAAAAGCCGTAGATACGCTGGAAGAGAGGACTAAATATTATATAGATATAGCTACCAAAGAGACGACCCTGATACAGAGGTTGTCGGGCGTGGGTAAATTGCCTCATGAAGATGCGCTTTCACTCGGAGCAACGGGCCCGACCGCCAGGGCATCAAATGTCGCCAGGGATATAAGACAGGATGATCCATACGCCGTTTACAGTGAACTCGGGTTCAGGATAGTGACGGATAACCACAACGACGTCTATGGCCGGACACTGGTACGGCTGGGTGAGCTGATGGAAACGTACCGCCTTATAAGGGCGGCCGTTAATAATCTGCCTGAAGGGCCTATAGCGGTCAAAGCTCCCCGCAAAATACCCGAGGGAGAGGTATTCAGCCGTTATGAAGCCCCCAGGGGCGAAAACGTCCACTATATTAAATCTAACGGCACAGACAAGCCTGAAAGGGTAAAGGTAAGGGCTCCTACTCTGGCAAATGTCCAGACGGTAGCCAGAATGCTCGAGGACGAGCAGCTTGCCGACCTGCCCATAGTCATCGCGGCCATAGACCCGTGTTTCTCCTGTACCGACAGGATGATAACAGTAAAAGATCCGGACGATAGCAACCCCCGGGGAATTATAAAATGGGACGATATCCGCTCTTACAGTATCGGGCTCTACCGCTCAAGAGGGGTAGATTTTTCACTCCTGAATAAAAAACTTGCGGAAAAACTGAAATGCTGACCGACCTCTTCCATATAGTAATATTTCCGGGCTTCCTGTTCCTTTGCGCATCCGGAATGACGGCGGAATACATAGACCGCAAGCTCTATGCAAGGCTGCAGAACAGGATGGGGCCTCCATGGTTCCAGCCTTTCGCCGATTTCATGAAACTTGTCTCCAAGGAAGACATAGTCCCGGATGAGGCGAATCCTTCGATGTTCAGGGCCATGCCGATATTCGCTTTAACCGCCTCCATAACGGCAATCTTCTATATACCGCTCTGGCACGTTAATGCGCTCTATCATTTCAATGGCGACCTCATTGTAACGATATACCTGCTGACTATACCGACCCTTACATACTTCCTCGGCGGATGGTATTCAACATCGCTATATTCGAAAATCGGCGCTGTCCGCTCGCTCACGCAGCTCTTCGCATATGAAGTGCCCCTTCTTATGTGCATACTGGCTCCGGCGCTGCTGGCTAATACATGGTCCCTGAGTGAAATGGCCGCATTTTACACAAACCACAAATGGTACTGGGCCTTCAATATGATAGGATTCGTCGTCTCCATAATAGCGCTTCTGGGAAAACTGGAAAAAGTCCCGTTCGACATACCAGAGGCCGAGACGGAGATCGTCGCCGGGACCTTTACCGAATACAGCGGAAGGCTGTTGGCCATATTCAGGCTATCACTGAATATCGAGGCTATAACAGGAGCATCGCTCATCGCGGCCGTATATCTGCCGTTCGGCCTGGAGCTTCCGACTGCAGCCGGCTTCGCCGTCTATCTCGCCAAACTGCTCTTCATAATAGCTATCATGTCTCTTTCGCGAACTGTCTTCGCAAGGTTCAGGATGGACCAGATGGTGGAATTCTGCTGGAAATATGTATCTCCGTTTGCGTTCCTGCAGATATTGATATGCCTCATCATAAAGGGGGTATGGGTAAGATGATAAGGCCGGGGAAGATGATAAAACAGGTCCTGCAATCGCTCTTCATGAAACCGGCTACGCTGTTATACCCGTTCAAGAAGAGCCCGATGCCGGAACACTTCAGGGGAGAAATAATATTCCACCCTGAGCTATGTATAGGATGCCAGATGTGTGTCAGGGACTGCCCGTCTAGAGCTATAAAGATAAAGAAGACCGAAGATAATAAATTCGAGGCGGAGATCGACCTCGGTAAATGCATATACTGCGCCCAATGCGTAATGTCATGCCCGAAAAAAGCCCTCGAATCGACGAAGGAATTCGAGCTAGCCGTGCTCGATAAGAGCAAGCTTAAGATAATATTCAGCGCTGACCCTAAAAAATCCTCCGATTCCCAAAAAACTCCATAGATGAAATACAAACTTCTTGTCTTTGATATCGACGGCACAATAACCCGCCATATCAGCTCGTGGCGCTATATCCACGAAAAACTGGGACTGTGGTCGCGGCGGGCGTTCCACTATCAGGAGGACTTTTTTGCCGGCAAAATATCGTACAGAAAGTTCTGCGAACTCGACGCAGCCCACTGGAAAGGGATGCGCGACGCGAAGATGCGCTCGATATTCAGAAGCGTGCGTTATTCAAAGAATGCCGTACGATCGGTGGCCAGGCTGAAGAAGCTCGGATTCAAGCTCGCCGCCGTATCTACCGGCCTGCAGTACATGACCGACAGGGTGCGCTCGGAGCTGAAGTTCGACTATGCCATCTCCAACAGGTTATCCACGCGAAACGGGCTCCTGACCGGCGGAGTAAAAATAAACCTGGAGCACGGCGCGAAACACACGGTCCTCGAGCGCATCTACAGGAAGTTCAACGTGAAACCGCGCGAAGTCATAAGCGTTGGCGACAGCGAGGGCGATATACCCCTGGCAAAAAATTCCGGATATTCTATCGCGTTCAATTGTACAAGCCCCGGGCTGTCGAAGATCGCCGACTATAACTGCAAAACGAGGGACTTCAGCGAAATATACAGGCGCATAATAGAGGTTGCCTATGAGTGATCTTCTGCCGACAACAAGGGAAGAGGCGTTCGCGCGGGGCTGGGACGAACTCGATGTCATAATAGTCACGGGCGATGCCTATGTAGACCACCCGTCATATGGGGCCGCCATTATAGGAAGGGTCCTTGAGGCCGAGGGCCTTAAGGTAGGCGTAATAGCCCAGCCTGATGCAAATAAACTGGATGACTTTAAAAAGCTCGGGCGGCCGAAGCTATTCTTCGGGGTGACGGCGGGAAACCTCGACTCCATGGTCGCCAACTATACGGCCAACAGGAAACCCCGAAGCCACGACGAATACTCGCCCGGCGGGAAGGCGCTCTTGCGCCCCGACAGGGCAACGCTCATATACACGAATAAGATAAGGCAGGCATTCGGCAATGTGCCGGTAGTTATCGGCGGGATGGAGGCTAGCATGCGCCGGCTCGCGCATTACGACTACTGGTCCGATACCGTGCGCAGGTCTATATTAATGGATTCAAAGGCGGATATACTCGTCTATGGCATGGGGGAATCGCAGATAATCGAGATAGCCCTGCGGCTCGGCAACGGCGAAAACGTAAAAGATTTAATCGATGTGCGCGGTACCGTCATAATAAGGAACTCCGCGGACGCTTTCGGGGATGCCGTACCGATACCGTCCTACGAGGAAGTGCGCTCGAACGCGGCCTCGTTCAATGAGGCGTTCAGGCTGGCTTATGATGAGCAGGATCCGGTGCGCGGCCGCGCCGTAATACAGCGTCATGCCGAACGTTTTGTCATCCAGCTGCCGTGCGCGAAGCCATTATCGACGAAAGAGATGGACAGGATATATGGGCTGCCCTATACAAGGAAACCCAATGCGGGCTACGCCAAGTTTGGCGGCATTCCGGGATTCGAAACCGTAAAGAACTCTATAATATCGCATCGCGGGTGCCCCGGCGAGTGCAGTTTCTGCTCTCTCTACGCGCATCAGGGAAGGATCGTCCAGAGCCGCAGTGCCGCGTCGATACTCAAAGAGATAGGCGCCATTGCGTCCGAGCCCGGTTTTAACGGCACGATCACCGATATAGGCGGACCGACGGCCAATCTCTACGAAGCCCATTGCGAAAACTGGCAGGGTAAGGGCGCCTGCAAAGGGCGAAGATGCCTCGTTCCGGAGAGATGCGTCAATCTAAAACCGGGATACCGCCGGACTGTCGATCTCTGGAGACGGGCAATGAAGATACCGCGCGTAAAACATGTCTTTGTCGGCAGCGGCGTCCGGTATGATCTTCTGGATGACAAACACTCCGATGAATATCTGAAAGAATTATGCGGCCATCATATAAGCGGAAGATTAAAAGTCGCGCCGGAACACAGCGAGGCCCATGTCCTGGAACTCATGCGGAAGCCGGCATTCCGCGTATATGAGGGATTTGTCCGGCACTTTGAAGCGGTAAATAAGTCTCTACGCAAAAAACAGTTTTTGGTGAATTACTTTATAGTCGGACATCCAGGGACAACGCTGGAAGACGCGCTCAATCTCGCCTTAAAACTTAAGAAGATGCATATAAACCCCGAACAGATACAGGATTATATCCCGCTTCCCATGACAGCGTCGGGAGCAATGTACCATACAGGCATCGACCCATTCTCGGGCAGGCATGTATATAACGCGAAGAATTTGAGGCAGAGGCGGCTGCAGCGTGCGCTTATCCAATTCAAAAACCCCGATAACAGGCGATATGTACTGGAAGCGCTGAAGAGCCTGGGGAAGATGGGCCTTGCAAAGGAGTTCTACGGCTGACCCCTATCCCTCGCGAAGTTGTTTTTCGGCATCGATAACATCACGGCTTATGTAGTGCAGGGCTTTTGTGATCCTTCCTTTTAATTCCGGCGAAATCGGCGCATCCTTTATCTCCCTCAATATCTGCACCGCCATCCTGAAATAACGTATAAGCTCGCCTTCGTCCGTATCTGTAAACTGAAGGATCTTCTGGAACTTCATGCCGTTCAACCAGCACTCCATCGCTTTTGCGAGATGGAAATAGGGCATCTTGCTGAAAGGGTAGATCCTGGCGCGGGATTCTTTACGTCTCATATCAAAATATATACGCTCGCTTATCTGCTTTATTTTTATCGTATCTTTTGACAGACCTGCCGGAAATAATTGGTTTTTTCTTGGTTCAAATACGGCCGACACCGCTATAATTCCGAGGGATATCTCGTCAAGTTTTTCGAATACACCCTGGCCATAGAGCTCCGAGAGAAGAAGTTCATAGCCATAGACGGCTTTGGCAAATTTGCCCTTCATGGTAAGAAAGCCTTCCTCTATGCATCCCGATTCCTTCAACAGTTTCAGTTTGGCATCCATAAGCCTGGCCGCTTCGCGCTGCTGCTGTTTTTTCGTCTGGAAATAATGAAAGGAGAGGGGATATATCTTAAAAAGATCGTCCTGGTATTTCTCATAGAGATTAAGAAGGGTCGCGTAGGAAGCGTTAAACTGGCTTTTTACATTTTCCGGCTTGCCGTAAATTATATTGCGCGCCTCGTCCACTCTCGTCCGTGCCAGATTGATGCGCGAATATACGAATCCCTCCGGATCTATACCGCGCCTGCCGGCGCGGCCGGCCATCTGGTAGAAGTCGCGCGTCTTGAGGTTGCTTACATAAGTGCCGTAAAACTTCCTTAATTCATCGAATATCACAGAGCGGCTCGGCATATTTATGCCAAGCGCGAAGGTCTCGGTCGTAAATATCACCTTAAGCAGGCGGCTTGTGAACAGCCTCTCGATGACCTCCTTTAGCGTCGGGAGCATTCCGGCATGGTGGAAGGCGATTCCGCGCTCTATCAGGGGCAGCATCCGCACGGCGCTCTTCTCATTTTCCAGATCAAAACGCCGCACAAGATCCTCATACATATCGACGATCTCGGCCCGCTCATGTTCCGTGAGAAAATTGAAGTTGTAGAGCTCATCGGCAAGGTACTCGGCCCTCTTCCTGCCGAACACGAAATATATGCAGGGCAGTTCATCCTTGTCGCGGATATGTTTTATCAGGCTGTTCGTCGTATTCGGCCTGTAAACCCTGGTACGGCGGATGTTATTGAGATTATCGAAGACCTGGTTATGGCACTGGTAAAAGAAGTGGAGAGGGACAGGCCGCTTATCTTCTATGACGACCTTTACGGTCTTCTTGTGCACCGATTCGATCCATTGGGCGAACTGGCCTATATTGGGTATGGTCGCGGAAAGGGCGAGCACATTCATATGCTCCGGAAGAAATATGAGAGACTCCTCCCAAACAGTACCGCGTTCGGGATTGTCTATATAATGGACCTCGTCGAATATTATCCAGGAGTAGCGCTCAAGCTCTTCCGGATTGTCGAGCACCTTATTGCGGAATATCTCCGTAGTCATTATAAGCACCGGCGCGTTCGAGTTCAGCGAAACATCGCCCGTAAGTATCCCTATGGTGTCCTGGTACTTCTTCTGGAAGTCGCGGTACTTCTGGTTGGAGAGCGCTTTTATAGGGGCCGTGTATATGACACCCTGATGGCGCTCGATGCAGGTCTCTATGACGTGTTCGGCTATCGCCGTCTTACCTGCGCCCGTCGGAGCGGAGACAATGACGGAGTGCCCCTCATTTATATATTTTATCGCCTCTTCCTGGAACCTGTCGTAGATCATGCCAATCATTATAATCCAACGCGCGGCTTTATCCAATAGATAATGAAGTTAGGGACGTTTTCAAAATTAGCTTCAGACCTGTCCCCATTTTTAGCTTCAGACCTGTCCCCTAAGGGAAATTCTGCCTGCCTCCCCAGCTAAGCCATAATCCTCGTTATGTTCGCACTGAAAATATCTCCCCGCTCGTACCGGGTATCTTCCGGCACAGGGGGGTGAAGTATGTTACAAAACGCCCACCTTCCCGTAGTCAGCCCTTACAGCCCGGGTATCTCGCGGGGACGTGGAAATTCCCCTGCGAGGAATTTCCACTCGGAAAGGTCGCTCGCTCTTTTTAGCATATAGTATGTATCCCG
>JAFGRN010000051.1 GCA_016935115.1 Candidatus Omnitrophota bacterium
GGCACCATAGTATGGGTGGTCAAAAAATCCGATCCCAGGCAGAAGGGCGCGCATATTTACGATACGGGCATAGAGTTCATAGATATAAGGCCCGAGGACAGGGAGAAGATCACGGAAGTCGTGGAAGAGATCCTGAAAGCGCACCGGCAGAAGTAGTCTTTGCCCGGCGGCCCGCTTGACAACATATAGTTTCTATGTTATACTAGGTCTAAATCAAAGTGCGGAAGGAGGTGACATAGAAAAATGAGAAAAATGATCAAAGCTATAATAATATGCGTGGCTGTGCTGATGGTGTTGAATATGGCAACGGCCAGTTATGCTCAGGACATGGGTAAGAAGCTTTACAGAGGCGTGGCAAATATGCTCACAGGCTGGATAGAGCTTCCGAAGAATATCTATGACACGAGCATAGAGGATAATCCTCTTTCCGGACTTACGGTCGGATTAGCCAAAGGCGTAGGGATGACGATAGTCAGGACAGGCGCGGGCGTTTACGAGACCGCGACGTTCCCATTCCCGATACCGGAAGGCTATACCGCGGTTCTGGAGCCGGAATATGTTTTTAATAAGGGAAAGTAGTCTGATCTAATTTTCCAAAAAATAAGGGGATAGAAGTTTTATCCCCTTATTTTTTTGTCGAGGAAAAATCATAGAGGGCAATGTGACCGAACGACGGAAGTTTTTAAGGTTTGAAACCGCTTTAAACGCTCTGTGCGAGATTGTGAACGGAAAGGGCCCGGCATCTTATAAGGTGAAGAATATCTCGAAAGAAGGGGCCCTCATCATTGCCGACAGTAAGTTATCCGAAGGCACCGAGCTTAAGATGTCCATGGATGTGCCGGGAGACAATGTGCCGGTCTTCGCGTCATGCAGGGTCGCATGGCAGAAAGATATTGAAAAAAACGGGCCCTGCGAAGTTGGGGTCCGGTTTACCAGGATCGAAAATTCGGACAAGGGAAGGCTGCTGGAATATATCTATACCCAGTGGCTAAGGATACTTGATAAAAAATAACCAATAAACGCGAGAGTGACGATAAATATGACTGAAGAGAAGAAAGAAGAAAAGGTCCAGGATCAGGCCGCGGCAAAACCGGCCGAAAAACCGGCGGAAAAACAAGCCGAAGCGCCGCAGCAGGCTGCGGAACCGGCCGCTGCCGTTACTCAGGCGCCACCCGCTAAAGAGGAAGACAAGAAAGCCGCTCCGAAACCGGTGCGCCCGGATAACTGCGCGGGTTGCAAAAAATCCATAAAGAAGAAACGCTGGTACTATCGCGATGGTCTCTACTACTGCACCAAGCGGTGCTGGAACATCTCGACCAAAAAATCCGCAAAGAAAGAAGAAGCGCCGGCAGCAAACTGAAATGCGCCTTAAGTTTATCGTAAGCGCGTGTCTTGCCGGCGTCAATTGCACCTACAACGGAAAGAATAACTTCAATCCGTCCGTAAAAACTCTTGTCGAAAAAGGATTCGCATTGCCGGTTTGTCCCGAAGTCCTCGGGGGGATGGCCGTGCCCCGCGACATATGCGAACTGTCATTCCGTATCAATGAAAACCCCGTAGTCCTTACCCTCAAAGGAAAGGATGTCACGCCCTTGATGATAACCGGGGCAAACAAAGCCTTAAAATTGGCCAGGAAATATGGTATAAAATATGCCATACTGAAATCGAACAGCCCGTCATGCGGATACGGAAAGATATACGACGGGTCGTTCTCTGCCAGGCTTACGGAGGGTGACGGCATAGCCGCCGCGCTCCTGCATAAACACGGCATAAAGATATACAATGAAAAGGAGAGGGCGTCATGGCCGGTAAAGTATACTACGCCAGGGTAGGCAAAACCGATACAATTCCTTCCGTCTCATCAAAACTGAGAACCCTGATAGAGAAGAGCGCGGTACTGAGCCCCATAAAGAAAGGCGATTTCACGGCCATCAAGCTCCATTTCGGCGAGGAAGGAAATACCGGCCACATAAAGCATGAATGGGTAAAAGAGGCCGCGAAATGCGTCGGCATGATAACGGATAACTCTTTTCTGGCCGACTCTAACGTCATATACAAAGCGAGCCGCAGAACGAATGCGATAGACCACCTCAAGATAGCCTCCGAACACGGCTTCAGATTCAGTTCAATAGGCGTGCCTGTATTGATAGCCGACGGCTTGAGAGGGCGGAATTTCATAGAGGTGCCGGTAAACGGGAAACATTTCAAAAAGATAAAGATGGCATCGGACTTCGCCAATGCAGACAGCATGCTTGTATTAACGCATGTTACGGGGCATATATTAACAGGCGTCGGAGGCGCATTGAAAAATATAGCAATGGGCTGCTCCTCCCGCAGGGGAAAATACGAACAGCACTGCGGGACGGTACCCGAAATAAACCCGGAACACTGCGTTGCCTGCGGGCAGTGTGTCGCCGTCTGCCCGGCCGGCTGTCTTAAGATCAGCGGTAAAAAGATATCCATAGACGAGAAATCCTGCCTGGGTTGCGGTGAATGCGCGGTAGTATGCAAGACCAGGGCGATCGAGATAAGATGGAGCGAGACGCTTGAAAATCTGCAGGAGAAGATGGTAGAATACGCTAAGGGGGTAGCCGGCGCTTTCGGATCAAGGATAGGCTATATAAACTTCCTGATAAGAGTGACCAAGGATTGCGACTGCCTGGCCAAGGATGACCCCGATATAGTAAACGACCTTGGCATTCTTGCATCCAATGATCCGGTGGCGATAGATAAAGCTTCCATAGACCTTATACTGGCGGCAGCGAAAAAGGATGTCTTCGCCGAGGGACATCCTGAGACGGATTGGTCGAAGCAGCTTAAGTACGCGTCTTCGCTGGGGCTCGGCAATATGAAATATGAATTGGAAGAGGTCCCGGAGTGAACCAGGCTGATTGCATCTTCTGTAAGATAGCGGGCAAAAAGATCCCTTCGAAGATAGTCTTCGAAGACGATGAAGTAATGGCGTTCGAGGACATCAATCCAAAAGCTCCGTTGCATCTTCTTGTGATACCGAAGCGCCATATAGAAAAGGTTTCCGATATTGCTGACAGCGATGCCGGCCTGATGGGAAAACTGGTCCTTACCGCCAGGGACCTTGCGCGGAAGAACGGACTGAATGATTCCGGATACAGGATAGTTCTTAATTGCAACAGGGATGCGGGGCAGGAAGTCTTTCATATACACCTGCACCTTCTGGGCGGCAGGAAATTCACCTGGCCACCGGGATAAAAGAAGGTAATGATAAAGGAGCCTGGCGTATGACTAATAAGGAAAGAAGAAGGGCAGCGCGAATAAAAGACGAAGACCTGTCCCTTAAGCTTAACGTGGACGGCTTCGACATGACTACCCATACGCTCAATATAAGCTCCTCCGGGCTATATTGCAAAGTCGACAGGGAACTGCCGCTCATGTCGCGGGTAAGGCTGGTACTAATGATCCCGAATATTTCCGGAGGCAATAAAGAACCGCAGGCTCTGGCGGTTGACGGGGTAATAGTGAGGGCACACCCCGTAATCATAGGGGGGAAGATCGCGCATTATGATGTCGCGATATTCTTCGAAAGCCTCGATCCTGCGGCAAAAGAGACCATAGCCGCTTATATAGCCAGGAAAAAAGTCGCTTAAACGGCCTTCCCATGGGACAACCGGGCGCTCCCCATAAAGTTAAACTTATAACTGGCCTTCTCTCAAGAAATGCCGATGCGATCAGAAAAGCAGGGGATATGCTGGCCTGTTTATTCGGCAAAATCGATATGGAGAGTCCCTTAATGGATTTCAGGCACTCTGAATATTACACCGATGAGATGGGCCCGGGCCTAAAAAGAAAATTTCTCAGCTTTGAAAAACTGGCCGATATCGACGATATATATGACGTAAAGCTCAGGACGAATGCGCTCGAGAAAAAATTATCGGCGGGCGGAAGGAGGACTGTCAATATAGATCCGGGATATATCGATCTTGCCAAGCTGGTGTTATTTTCGACAAAAGATTATACGCATCGAATATACCTGGCTGACGGGATATTCGCGGAGGTTACTTTATGCTACAAAGACGGAAGGTACCACCCGTGGCCATGGACATACCCCGATTACAAAACAGAAGGCTATCTGAATTTTTTTAACTCGGTGCGCCAGCTATACAGGGAGCAAATAAGCGAATGATGATTAAGAAGAAAAGTATCGCGGTTGCCGTAATATCCAGCTTGGTCATATCCCTTGTCCTGATCGTAAATCTAGCTGGATATCTCATATATCTGGAGCTTAAGGAAGCGGAAACAGAAAAAGCATATCAAATCCTCCTGCATAAAGCTAGGGCCCAGGTCTACTCGCGGCATATAGATTTGGCGAGGTTGGGCGCCAGTTTCGAGCAATACGGCGCTTTGAGCGGAAAGGCTGTCCTTGAGGGAATCGTAAGGAACTACGGCTACAGGGATATCTCCGGGCTTTTAATAAAGGTCCGGTTTCTCGACCCGGATGGTGCATCGCTCTATGAGATCGTATTTAATCCCATGGAGCCTTCTCTCGGTTCACAGGTATCTTTGCCTCACCTTACTTCTTCATATATATCCGCCATAAAACCGGAAGGCTCTCTGCCATTCAAAAAGATCCTTACGGATTGCCCAAAGGAGATCTTATCCGAAATTAGGAGCAATGCGTCAGCGCCAAAAAGCAGGAGATGGTCCGGAAAATTTGACTACAAAATATTATCCATAGATCTTTCATGAGAAAAATATATATAATAGCCATAGCGGCACTCGTAGCATCTATCATCCTATTCATGGCTTCTTTTATCTATCTGGATACGATCAAGCATAAGACTTTCTATTATGTGATAAACAGTTCCGGAAGGGACACAGGCTCTATACGCATAGACCGTTTTATCACCGATGAGAAGATAATTTACAAATCCGCCACAAGCCTGCCGTTCGAGCCCGTTTATACGGAAACCCGCTCGCGCCTTGTCCTTAACAGGGGTTATGACCTGGAAAGCTATACCATGGAGCGGCTGTCGGATAAGGGAGCCGATGTCCTGTACCTGGAGAATTTTAAAAATCTCGTATCATTTATATCCAGGTCTCAGTATAAATTTTCCTGTCTTGATAATATAGCCATACGCAAACAGACCTTTGTATTCGAAGAGAATTCGCCGCTTACATATATGCCGATAATAGAAAACTATGATTTCTCCAAAGGCCGTTCACAGGGATTCAATGCTATATCACCCATGCAGGAATGGAATCTTCCTCCGGCAAAGAGATTTGTGACACTGACATCTATAAGGAATGAGTACATAAAAATTCAATCAAAAAAGATCAAAGCCGAAAACCTGGTGCTGAAGATACGCGACTATCCGCAGGGTATGGTCTGGGTATCCATGACGGACAGGGCATTGCTAAAGATCGAGATACCGAGCAGGGGATTGACGATCACCAGGACTTTCAAGCCGGCCGCTTTCAGATCAAAGGAGAGAAAGATAGAGCCTGAAGGCTACATCTCTAAAGAGGTGAATTTTAAGAGCAAGAAGAACGAAATATCGGGCACGGCCGCATATCCTTCCGGCAGTGGCCCGTATCCGGCCGTTGTTCTTGTACAGGGCGCGGGATTCCAGGACAGGCAGTGCCGGGGATTGTTTACGGCTATTGCCGATTATCTTGCAAAAAATGGATTTGCGACCTTAAGGTTCGATGCCCGTGGCGCGATCCCGATGGACAAAGACGGTGTAGAAAATCTGGAGGCAGCCATAAAATTTATGGCTGACCAGAGTTTTTCGGACCGGGAGAAGATTTTTTTAATAGGCCACGGAAGAGGGGCTATTTATGCGCTCGGAGCGGCAATAAATGGGGCTGCCGTAAAAGGCCTGGTAATGATGGCGCCTGAGCTTCCGGCAAGTTTTGAGTATCCCGCTGCAAAAGAAACCCCTAAAGGGGCCTCTAAGAAGCCAAAATGGTCGGATGATTACAGCGCGCTAATAGCAAGATCTATTAAAGAAACTTCTGGCAGAGTGCTATCCAGCGAGGGCGATACAGTCTATATACTCGGCAAGAAGTGTTTTCTGGGCGATATGAGGGCGGAGATGGGGGAAAGACCTCTCGAAAATGCCGGAAAACTGAAGATTCCGGCATTGCTTCTGCAAAGCAAAGATACCGGAGATTCGCAGGCTGATTCGGCTGCCCTTCTCGATAAAGCCATGGCGGATGGCGGAAATAGCAAACATACACTGACCTACTATGCTTATCTGGGGCAGTTCTTCGGCCGGGAGATAAGGGACGGCATTAACAGGTACTATTACGATACGGATAAAGAGGTTCTTGAAAACATCCGGAACTGGCTTACAGGCCTGAAATAGATTGACTACTCCAAGATAAATGTGCTATAACTCTATGTCCGGGAGGCATTAAAAGTATGTCAAAGACCAAAGAAAGCCTGATTGACCGCCGTAGATACGTAAGGCTTCAGACCCCTCTCTCTATATCATACCAGGTACCCGAAACGGGTAATGTGCTCAATACAGGAATAAAGAACATATCCGCGGACGGAATCAGATTTGAGACACCCAATAAATTGCTGAAAGAATCCGATATACTGGAGATCAAGATAGCAATCCCTGAGGCCCCTAATCCGGTTCATGCGAGGGCAAAGGTAATATGGAAAAAGAAAATTTCCCTGGAAGATACCGCACCATACGATTGCGGCCTGGAGTTCGTGGAAATAGAAGAGGATAATAAGAATACGTTCCTGAAGTTCCTGTGTGATCTTATATACAACATAAAAAAGGAGTCAAAAGATGCGAAGAAAAGATAATTTAATAAATTATATGGCCATAATAGCCGCCCTATATTTATCGTCATTACTCTGCGGCTGCAGCACATTGAGCGTAGCAAATCCCGAGGATATTCTGAAGAAACCTTTGGGCACGGAATCCATCAGGATCGGCATGACAAAGAATCAGGTCGCATCTCTCTGGGGGAAGCCGGACCAGGTAACTATAGTGGAAAATAAGGAAAAGTGGAGCTCGCATAGAGAGGTCTGGATATATACCGCCCATTATGGTTCGATACCCGTAGATGCGGGATACCTGTCGAAGACTCAGAAGCTATATTTTGACGGTGAGAACCTGACAGAAATATCGGAATAAAGCCCCGGAGAATGCGTTACCATGCTGAGATTGATGTGCAAGTCGAAGATACACCGCGCGACATTGACAAAGGTTGACCTTCATTATGAGGGCAGCATAGGCATAGATAAGCTGCTCATGAAGAAGGCCGATATCTATCCCGGAGAGATCGTGCAGGTGGTAAATATAAATAACGGCGCAAGGTTCGAAACATATGCGATAGAGGAAAAACCGGGTTCGGGAGAGATAGGGCTGTACGGCGCGGCCGCCCATCTCGGGAACAAAGGAGATCTCATAATAATCCTA